>VBMC01000104.1 GCA_005879015.1 Methanobacteriota archaeon | reverse complement strand
GGATGCGCAGCGCGACTCGCCCGTCCCTCGACACCATCGGGGGTGGTGCTTGCGCGGTCGCCCGGAGGACGACCGTGAACGGCCCCGGCAAATTCTTCGCGCAAAACGCCTGCGCGATCGGAGTCGGATCTCCGAACCGAAAAATGTCGGCGATGTCCGCGACGGCCATGGACACTGGCTCGTCGCGCGGCCGCGACTTCGCCGCGAACAGGCGGTCTACCGCTTTCTCCTGGAACGGGTCCGCACCGAGGCCGTAGGCGGTGTCCGTCGGGTACACGACGAGTCCGCCTCCCCGGAGCACGTCGCGGATTCGGTCCAGCGCCCGCGCCTCGAGCAGATACTTGGTGCCTAAGGACTGCGCCACGATTGTGGTCGCCACGGCGCTGCACAGCCGCGGTGCCCCTAAAGGCTTTCGCGGTCACAGGTACAGGAGGTACGCGCGCAGGTCCTTGGGGTCGGAAGGCGGTTGGTAGGGGTCGAGGTGCATGCCGTCGGCGTGGGTCAGTTTCGCGACGATCGCCCGGGTGAACGAGGCGGATTCCGCCGAGATCGCGAGCTCCTCGAGGGGGACGAAGGCCGCCTCGCTCACCTCGTCATGGTCCGGCTCGGGTCGGCCGGATATGTACGCCAGACGAAAGACGAGGAACGTGTCGTTCGCGGCTTCCGTGACGCGATTTCGGACCGCGAGGAGCGAGCCGGTCCGACCGACGATGTTCGTCTCCTCTTTCACCTCTCGCTCCACGGACTGCACGATCGACTCGTGTCGCTCGACATACCCGGACGGGATCGTCCACTGCCCCTTCGAAGGGCCGTAGGTCTTCCGGACGACGAGGAGCCCTCGTTCGCGGACCAGAAACGCACCAACGCCCACCGTGATGGGAAGGGTCGCGACGTTCGGCAACATGCCTCCTGAGAAGACTTGGAACGGGATGGCTTTTTGTCCCCACCGACCTTCCCCGAAGGACGGGGTTTCATGGGTCGCAAGGTCACGTTCACGCCCGAGCGGTTCCTGAAGAAAATCTGGCAATTGGGCAGCTTCGATGTGTCGCCCGACGGACGACGCCTCGCTTACTCGGCGAACAAGGGCGAGCAGTGGTCCGTTTTCGTCCTGGACATCCGGACGAAGCGGGAGAAGCCCCTCCTACGCTCCGATCAGTCGATCCTGCAACCGGAGTTCTCGCCGGACGGACAGTGGCTCGCGGTCCAATCGGACTTCGAGGGCGACGAGAACTTCAACATCTACGTGACACCCGCCGCCGGCGGCGCGGCCCGCAAGATCACGGACACGACGTGGGACAGCGCCTCCCCACGTTGGTCTCCGGACGGTCGGAGGATCGCGTTCACTTCAAACCGGGATGGCGACCGAGACAACGTCTTCGTCGTCGAGGCGACGGGAGGCGACACGAAGCAACTCACGAACGTGGACGATATCGTCACGGAGATTGCGTGGCGGCCGGACGGGAAGAGCATCGCCTTCTCCGCCGGGGTCGGGCTCCACGACTACGTAGGGCTCGTGGATCTCGCCGGCCTCACAAAGAAAGTCGTCGAATTTCCGGACTCGGAGAGCTCGATCGGTGGCGACCTCGGGGCTCCCAAGCCGTGGTCTCCGGATGGCCGCGAGCTCGCCTTCGTGTCGAACGTCCATGATCACCAGGATATCGGAGTCCTCGACATCCGGACGCGCCGTGTACGATGGCTCGTCGAGAGCAAGTGGGACAAAACCCGACCCCTGTGGTCCCCCGGTGGGAAAGCGATCGCGTTCCTGGAGAATCGGGACGGAAACATCCAGCTCAAGACCGTATCCAACGCAGGAAGGAGTCCGCGCGGCATCTCTCGTCCCAAGGGGACCGCGAGCCATGCGCTCTGGCAGCCGAACGGTCGCGGCCTGTTCTTCCTCTATTCCACGTTCACAACACCGGACCGTCTCGTGGCCGCCTCGGGCAAGAGTGGGCGGGTCCTGGTCGATAGTCTCCGCGGCAAATTGCCTACGGGCGAATTCGCCGACGGGAAGCTCGTCCGGTATCGCACGTTCGATGGGCGCCGGATCCCGGCCTGGTTGTTTGTCCCGCCGAAGAAACGGTCCCGCCACGCGGCCCTCGTCTCACCGCACGGCGGCCCGGAGGCGCAGACCGTGAACGAATGGATCATCAAGTATCAGTTCCTCGTCGCCCAGGGGTTCACCGTCCTCGCGCCGAACTACCGGGGCGGCACCGGGTACGGTCGCGCCTGGCGGCGTCTGAGCGACCACGACCTGGGTGGCGCAGACATGCAGGACATCATCGCGGGAGGCCGATGGCTCGTGAAAGAGGGACACTGTGCCCCCGATCGACTCGGAGCCATCGGCACCAGCTACGGCGGGTATTCCGTCGCGCACGTACTCGAGAAGGCCCCGGACCTCTGGGCCGTCGGCGTGAGCATCGTCGGATACTTCAACTGGATGACCGCGACGACGAACGAACGCGGGTATCTGCAACGGTACGATCGACAGAAGATGGGGCACCCGGATACGGACGCCGACCGGTTCCGGAAGTACTCGCCGATCTACTTCTTGGACAGCATCCGGGCGCCGGTCCTCTTCACCGGCGGAGCGCACGATCCTCGATGCCCGGTCACCGAGGCACGGGCGATGGTCGAGGAGATGAGGAAGATGGGCAAGACGGTGGACTACCTCGAATTCCCGGACGAAGGCCACTCGCCCCGCAAGATGTCGAACCAGATCCGGCTCCACGAACGCGCGATCGGTTGGCTGACGCGATACCTACCCGAACTCTGAGTCTCATACGCTCGCGCGGACGGCCTTCAGGAGCCAATCGATAGACTCCGGATCCGCCTGGGTGCCCATCGTCCCGACCCGGATCGTCTTCCCGCGCAGGGGACCGAGTCCGCCCGAGATGTAGATGTCATGCTCGTCCTTCAGTCGCCTCACGAGACGGGCCGGGTCGACCCCGGGAGGAGGGCTGAAGCAGCCCACCGTGTTCGAGAGTATGGCGGACGGCCCGACCGGCCTGAATCCGAGCTCGGCCAGGCCGGCCCGCAATCGAGCCGCGACCTTCGCGTGTCGTGCGAAGCGAGCCTCGAGGCCTTCCTCCCGCAGGAGCTTGAGCGCCCGGTGGAAAGCATAGAACAGGTTCGAGGAAATCGTGGTCGGGGTCGGATGCCAGTCGCCCCACTCCCGCTCGTATCGGTCCCAGGTGTACAGGTTCAGGTACCATCCTTCCACGGACTTCGGGTCCGTCGATTCCCACAGCGACCGCGATACGGCGACGGGAGCGATGCCCGCGGGGGCGGCGATGCACTTCTGGGAGGCCGAGAACCCGGCATCGATCCCGAGCTTCGCGAACGGAAGCGGGAGCCCGCCGAGGGAAGAGACAGCGTCCACGATCACGATCGCGTCCGCGGCATGGGCGGCCTCGACGATCGGGTCGAGGGAATTTGTCACCCCTGTCGAGGTCTCGTTGTGGACCACGACGACGGCCTTCGCGGGCGTCTTCAACGCGGTCCTGAGGGCCGCGAGATCCGGGGCGGACCCCCACGGTGATGAGACGAGGTCCGCCTTCACCCGATGCGTGAGCAGGACCTCGTGCGTCCGGTCGCCGAAGAAGCCGTTCGACACGACGACGATCCGGTCGCCTGGCCGGAGGAAGGTGTACCCGATCGCCTCCAGGGCGGCATGACCGGGTCCCGCGATCGGGAATACATGCGCGTCTGGGGCGGACCAGGTGTACCGCAACATCTCTCGGGTTTCGGAGTGGGCCTTCACCCAGGCGTCGCCGTAGTGCGGTGCCGCGGGCTTCGCGAGTTCCTCGCGCACTTGCCGAGGAAGAGGGACAGGCCCGGGAATCAGAAGTAGCCCCGGCTCCATGGAACCGTCCATCAATAGACCCGACGATACTTCAAGATGCCCCGACACGAATTGACACGCGACC
>VBMC01000103.1 GCA_005879015.1 Methanobacteriota archaeon | reverse complement strand
CCCCTCTTCCTCGAGCATGTAGAACACATCGCGGTCGGCGACGTCGAGGTTGTTGTCGATAGCCTCGGTCTCGAAGCCGAAGAAGGACATCAGGTAGTCGGCAAGGGCCCGCAGGTCGTCCTCCGACATCCCGCGTTTCCCCACCGTGGCCCGAAGGGCGGCCACCGTCTCGGACATCGTCACAACGGGCATGCGAACATCGTCCTCACGAGGACCGCGACTTAAAAGGCCGTCGAGGCCATTCCTATTCCTGACCCTGATACCGGTCGATGCAGGGGGAATAAAATGGCGCGACGACGCGCGGCCCACGCGATGGCCTACGTGACGGCTCCCGATCGGACGACGGCACGGGACATCGCCCGAGCAGTCGTCGACCAACGCCTCGCAGCGTGCGCGAACCTGTGGCCCGTTGAATCGGTCTATCGTTGGCACGGGAAACGCGAGGAGACGAACGAATTCGTGATCGTCTTCAAGACGCGCGCCGTGCTCCTGCCGAAACTGATCGGAGAGGTCCGCCGCCTGCATCCGTCCGAGGTGCCATGCATCGTCTCCTACCGGATGGGGGCGGCCCTCGACGAATACCTCGACTGGATCGACGCCGAGACGGTTCAGCGATAGACCGCGATGGCCCCGTACCCGACGGCCATGTGGGCATCGTGGCTCACGTCGCTCGAGGTCCCGTACTTCAGGAGCGTCGCTCCCTTCGCACCTAGCTGTTTTGCAGCTGTCAGCATCGCGGTGACGGGGCCGTACCCGCACATGGAGATCTCCGCCTGGGCCACCTTCCCCGCGAAGCCTTGGGCGTCCAGGGCGAGGATCTTCTCGATCGCCTTCGCGTCCTGCTCCTTCGCGAACGCGGGCGCGGTCAAGCCTCGCGTCGGAAGCTGGTTGTACTGCGCGCCGACGTGCGTGAAGTCCGAGGACGCGATCAGGGTCACGTCGGCCCCCTTCACCGCATCCGCCACGAGCCGGCCGACCTCCGACGCGAGCTCGTATTCCTGGAACGCCATGCAGATCGGGACGAACCGGACGGATGTGTGGAGTTGCTGGAGGAACGGGAGCTGCACCTCGATGCTGTGCTCGTCGCGGTGCGCCCGGATGTCTTCCTCGAGCGGCGGCTTCGAAAGACGGCGGTACAGGTCCTCGTCGGCGGCGACCGAACCGAGCGGCGTCTGCCATTCGTGGTTGGTGATCGCCAAGGGCGCGCCCGCGCCGTGATGGTTCGGCCCGAGGATCACAAACGAAGACGGCCATCCGTCCGCCGCGAGGGCCGAGTAACTGTGGGCCGCGATAGGACCGGAGTAAGCATATCCGGCGTGCGGCACGACCAGGCCGACGATCCGCCGCTCAGCGCGTTGCACCTGAGGGACGCGACCAGGACCGAGCGGATGGGTGTAACACTCCCGGATCTGGCGGAGAAGGGCCTCTCTCGACCGCTCGTAGAAAGCCCCCGCCACCGCCGGATATCGCATGCGCGCGCCCCGTCAAAGGGACGCTTCGTAATCATCGATCGCCATCGTAAACTCTTCGTCCGATTTCAAGGAGCCGCGCACCTTCAAGACCTCTCGGGTCAAGAGCCAATACACGGTGGCCAGGGCCCTTCGACCTTTGTTGTTCGTCGGGATGACGAGGTCGACGTCGCGGGTCTCGTTGTTCGCATCGCACAGGGCGACGACCGGGATGCCGATGTTCAGCGCCTCGCGGAGAGCTTGCTGGTCCGCCGCCGGATCGGTGACGACCAACACCTCGGGCTCGATGAACTCCGGGAGGTTCGGATTCGTGAGGGTGCCCGGGACGAACCGGCCCGCGAGGACCTTCGCACCGATCTGCTTCGCGAACAGTCGCGCGGGCTTCTGGCCGTACTGGCGTGCGGCGACGATGAGGATGTTCTCCGGCTTGAACCGGGCGAGGAACTTTGAGCCCTCGCGGATGCGCGTGTCCGTCTTCTTAATGTCGAGGACGTAGAGCCCGTCGATCCGGACCTTGTAGATGAAGGGCTTCATGTCGGCGCTTTTCTGCTGCGTCCCGATGTGGACGCCCGACGTCAGGTACACGTCCTCGGGGACCAACAGTCCCTGGACGCCGGTCTGCTCCTCTTCCTGCATCACGCGCCTGCCTGGAGTTCCTCTTCGATCCGGATGAGTTCGTTCAACTTCGCGATCCGCTCGCCTCCGACCGCGCCCGTCTTGATGCCGAGGCACCCGAAGGCCACCGCGAGGTGGGCGATCGTGTCGTCCGTGGTCTCGCCGGACCGATGCGACATGACCGTCGCATATCCGGACCGGTGGGCCAATTCAACGGCCGCGCGGGTGTCGGAGAGCGTCCCAATTTGGTTCGGCTTAATAAGGATAGCGTTGGCCGCGTGCGATTCAATCCCGAGACGAAGACGCTCCACGTTGGTGACGAAGATGTCGTCGCCGATCACCTTGCAGCGGGCCCCGACGCGCTTCGTCAACTCGGCGAAGGCACCGAAGTCCTCTTCGTCGAACGGATCCTCGACGCTGAACAAGTGGTATTCACGGACGAGTCGATCGACGAGATCGACTTGTTCTTCGCGGCTGAGAGCCCGGTCGCGGTACCGATATTTCCCGTCGCGGTAGAACTCGGACGCCGCCAGATCCAGGGCCGGTCGCACGGCGAAGCCCACCTCGCGTTCGACGCCGCGGCAGACGTCGGTCAAGAGGGCGAGAGCCTCCTCGTCCCCGATCTGCGCGATCCAGGCGCCCTCGTCCCCCCGGCCCAGCGGGACGTCGGGCATCTTTTTCGTGAGGGCGTCTCGAACGAGATGATGGACCCGGGCGTTCGCGAAGACGTTCCCTTGGATCGTGGGCCCTTGCGACACGACCAGGTACTCTTGGATCGTCGTCCCGCCAACCGCGTGACGACCACCTCCGATCACGTTTCCGAAGGGGAACGGCAACGTCGGGCGGGTGGCCCCGCCCAGGTACCGGTAGAGCGGCTTTCCCGAGGAACCGGCGGCCGCCTTCGCGTTCGCGAGCGAAGCCGCCGTCGCCACGTTCGCGCCGATCCGAGCGAAGTCTGCGGTCCCGTCGACCTCATGCAAGGCGCGGTCGAGACCCGCCTGATCCGCAACGTCGCGCCCCTTCAGTCTCGGGGCGACGGAGTCTCGGAAGGTCCGGAGGGCCTCATCCACCCCGCCTCGCGGCCAAGCCGGAGGCTCGTGCGTCCCCGTGCTGGCACCGCTCGGCGCGGCCGCCCTCCCAAGGGCCCGACCGGATCGAATCTCGACCTCGACGGTCGGATTCCCACGGCTATCCAGGATGCTTCGGATCGACGCGCCCTCAATGGAAGGCATCCCGGAACCTCGACACGTTCAGCGGGCCGCCCCCGGCGGCGAACTCGCGGATCGCGATGTCCAACGGGTCCGCGGTCGTCTCGGCCGAGAAGAGGGAAGGCGCTCCCATCGAGATTTGCAGGGCGCGTGCGCCCAGGATGCGGGCTCGCTCGAAACGAGTGTACGGCAAGAAAACGTCTCCGGTGCGACGAAAGGGTGGACCGCTAAATAGGTTTCTGCCTCGGGAGGATCCCGGACCCTCACCGGAAGTGGTGGCGGACCAGGATCAGGTACACCAGGATGAGCCCCGGGAGAATCGCGGCGACCGGGACCGTAATCGACCCGACGACCGACAGGACCATCACGATGATCGCGAGCCACCAAGCCCAGCTCCGAAGATTCAGGAGCCCGGAGCCGACCGCGATCCAGACGATCCCGAAAATGAGCACGAGGGCGCCCAGGATGCTTCCGGTCAACCCGAAGCCGAGCGGGAGACCGACCCCGACGAGGAGGGATGAGAACGCGATCACGACGATTCCGAGGAGAAGCAGGAGCACCCCGCCGAGGATCGTGAGGACGGCCAGGATCGTGACGCCGATCGGACGAGACGGGGTCTGGGCTGTAGTGTATGCGGGGTAGGCGGCCACGGAAATGCAATTCGGCCGAGGAAGCTATGGAAGAACTAGACTTCGACATGACTCTCANNCCTACTGCGGGGGCATGCTCGGGGGCATCGGCTGCATCATGCCCGGCGCCATGGGTGCCGGTGGCTTCCAAACGATTCCGAGGATGCCTCCGACGATTCCCAGGATCATTCCGATGATGAACCCGCCGCCACTGATGAGGCTGAAGAGCGAGAACAGCAATATGATCACGCCGGCCGCCACGTGGCTATGCGGCTTCATCCAAAGCATCACGGCGCCGACCATCACAAGAATGGCGAAGATGAGGCCGACGGCCCCGTAGATAATGAGAAGACTCGCCGCGGCCCCGACACCGACCCCGATCGCGAAGCTGCCCAGTATGGACGAGAGGACCATCATGAAGATGGCGCCAAGCAGGATGAAGATCCCCCCAATCAAAGACACAACGAACGCGGCAGTTGGCTTCTCGCTCAATTCGACCCGCCCCAATTCTGCGAGTTGTATCAAAATACCATTATAAAAGTATTGTGGAACCCGCACGAAGGGAATGACCTTTCGCGACCACACCTTTTATCAGGGGGTATCTGTTGCCTCGTCGGTGATTCCCCCATGGTGCAAGGTTATTGCGTGAAGTGCCGAGCCAAGCGGGAGATCAGTAACGCGGTCGCCGTGAAACTGAAGAACGGCAAGCCCGCGATGAAGGGCAAATGTCCCGTCTGTGGCACAACGATCATGCGAATCGGCGCCGCGAAGTAGGCCGCGCCGGCCCATTTTCTCACATCGGAGATTCTCGGCGACGAGATTATTAATACGCCCAGGGGCTAGCCAGGCCTCAGGTGCGACCGTGAAGGTTCCGGACATCAAGGTGACGCCGCCCGGACCGAAGGCCCGCGAGATCGTGGAACGGGATCGCACGTATGTCGCGACGACGACGAAATCGGCCCCGATCGTGATCCGACGGGCGTCCGGCTCCGTGGTCGAGGATGTGGATGGAAACCTACTCATCGACTTTTCGTCCGGCATCTCGGTCCTGAACATCGGCCATGCGCACCCGAAGGTCGTCGAGGCGATCTCGAAGCAGGCCGCGGAATTCACCCACTTCGCCGGCACGGACTTCTACTACGACATCCAGGCCCGCCTCGCGGAACGCCTCGGGAAGATGACTCCCGGCAAGCATCGGAAGAAGGTCTTCTTCGGGAACTCCGGGACCGAGGCGAACGAAGCCGCGATCAAGGTCGCCAAGTCCCACAAGAAGCGACATATGTTCCTCGCGTTCCTCGGCGCATTCCACGGGCGGACCCAGGGCGCCCTCGCGCTGACCGCGAGCAAGGCGAAACAACGGGCGGGCTTCTTCCCGACGATGCCGGGAGCAGTCCACGTCCCCTATGCGTACTGCTACCGGTGTCCGTACAAGCTCGAATACCCCTCCTGTGACCTCTACTGCGCGAACATCATCGAGGACGCGTACCTGACGACGGTCGCACCGCCCGAGGACGTCGCGGGTATCTTCGTGGAACCCGTGCAGGGCGAGGGTGGCTATATCGTGCCGCCACCCGGATGGATGGACCGGATCGCGAAGATCGCGAAGGATAACGACTTTCTGCTCATCGACGACGAGGTCCAATCGGGCCTCGGCCGCACGGGGAAGATGTGGGG
>VBMC01000147.1 GCA_005879015.1 Methanobacteriota archaeon | reverse complement strand
CGCCGTCCGTCCCCGGAGGGACCGGTTTCCCGTTCGTGATGAGGTACGTGTGCCGGGAGAGGACGCCGATCTCGCTCGCGAGGGTGTCGGACCCGGCCACGGAGAGGGCCGACAGGAAGACGACGCCGCTGATCACCCGCGGGAAGCCCGGCGGTTGGACCAGGGACAGGACCGCGACGGCCATCAGCGCCACGCCGTTCGCGAGCACGTTCGTGGATCGGCGCTCCCCGCGGATCCCTTCCTGCACGCCCATCGCTTCCTTCAGAGCGAACCGGTACCGCGTCGCGAGGAAGCTGGAGAGGAGGAAGAAGAGGAGGAGGAACAGCCAGGTCACGTCACCGAAGATTCCGATCACCATGCCGACGACGAAGGCCGCGAGACTCCCGTCCCATGTCAGCACGTTCCGATAGTAGGCGAGGGCGCTCAGGACCCCCGTCAGGAACACACTGATGAGCACGGAGGACACGAAATCCAGCGGCACTGGCGCGGGCAAAGTGGGTGCCCGTTAAAGCCTTTCCCTCCCGG
This sequence comes from Methanobacteriota archaeon, assembly GCA_005879015.1. GTDB lineage: Archaea > Thermoplasmatota > Thermoplasmata > RBG-16-68-12 > RBG-16-68-12 > RBG-16-68-12. The sequence goes on along the minus strand of VBMC01000147.1, from coordinate 4,608 downwards.
TTCGCCCTAGCCGAACCAGGCGTCCAAAGACCTCTGTTTTTGTTCCGACCGCGAAGCTCCGAACTTCGCCAATGCCGCGTCGATCCGCTCCCGCGAGAAGTCGAATTCGTCGCACAACATTGTCCGGACGCCGTCCGGGTCGGGATCACGGAATGCGATCTCCACCTGGTCGAGGACGTTCGGGAAGAGGAAGATCTTGCGGACCTCGTCCTTCGACTCGATGTCGACGCCGAGCTCCGACAGGGCACCTTCCAGGGTCTCATGTTTCTTGATCAAGGCGAGCGCCTTCTTCGGACCGATGCCTCGCACGCCTTCGTTGAAGTCGGTGCCGATCAAGAGGCCCATGTCGACGAGTTGTTCGCGCGAGATCCCCAAGTTCGCGAGGGTCGCCTCGAGGGAGATCTCCTCCGGGTGGACCTCCACGAAGACCTCCTTTCGTGGCAGTTTCCGCCGGCCGCTAATGGCGAGGTTCTTCACGAGTCGAGGGGAACCGAACAGGAGAGCGTCGAAGTCCTGCGACGCGGCCGCGTGCGCGGTCCCGCTTCGGGCCATTGCGCTCGCCTGGGCCTCGCCCTCCCCCGGCGCCTGCACAGCGGGGACCCCGAGGAGTTCCAGGAGGCGTTTCGATTGGTCAATCATCTCGCCCGTGAGTCGGGACGTCTGCATGGCCTTCGTCCGCGCCGTCGCGAGGTCTCCGATTTCGACGGCTTCCCGCCACTCCCGCTCCGCCCTCCGTTTGATCTCTCCGCGGGACCGGATCGTCCGCGCCTTGAGCCGCGGCGGCTCTCCGTCGAAGACGAAGACGGGCTTGATGCCAGCCTCGACGAAGTTCGACAGGCGGTAGATGAGTCCGGACAAGTGCGACGTCACCCGACCTTGGCGGTCCATGAGGGGCGTGCCGTTCGGCTGCCGGATGATCGCGAGGAACTGGTACAGGGTGTTGAAGGCGTCGATCGCCAATACCTTTCCCGAGAAATCCTCGAGTTTGCGGGGTTCGAGGACGACGATATCCGAGAGGTTGATCCCCATCGGCCGTCAGAAGGGGTGCAGTACTCAAGTCCCTCTCGACCGCGGCCGCGCACCGGGTGTACTCTGGCCATTGCGGGTCACGCGTGTCCACAGGGAGCTCAGGTTCCGCTCGGATACCGAGGGATTGACTCTCGGACGAACGCAAACGAATCGTTACTTTATCACATCCCTCGCCAATATCCCCCGTGGGAGGGTGCGGCGTGACAGAGTCTTCGGGTGAGGGGGAGCGATCGGCGGTCGCGAGTGAAGGTCACCTGGGTTTGGCATCGTGGGGAGGATACCGCGACCGTGTCCCGAGGTCCGGCCCATGGGTCTCGCGACGCCGGCCGATGCTTCCAGCGATCCTCGTCATCGCTTCGCTGATTGCCGGGATTCCACTGATCGCGCGTTCCGCGTCCGCGGACGGTTTCATCCAGGACCTCGGATCGCTCGATTCGTTCAGCCACGCACGCGCGGTCAACGAGCTGGGCCAAATCGTGGGCGAGAGCACAAACGACGACTTCCGGAACCCTCGTGCGACCCTCTGGGAGAACGGGACGATGACCGACCTGGGCAGCCTCGGCGGCGGGACCGCCTTCGCGAATGATGTGAACGAGGCCGGCCAGATCGTCGGGGGCACCGCGGATGCGTCGGGTTACCAGCGAGCCTTCCTCTGGGAGAATGGCGTCATGACGGATCTCGGCGTGCAACCGGATGGGTCCGCCTTGGCGATCAACGACAACGGCCAGATCGTCGGCACGATGAACGGAGAGCGCCAAGGATTCCTCTGGGACCACGGGACGATCACGGACCTCGGGACCCTCGGCGGCCCACCTGTGTATGCGAGTGGAATCAGCAACGCGGGACAAATCGTCGGGTGGAGCGGAGACACGTCCGGCAGCGCGTTCCGCCCGTGGTTGTGGGAAAACGGGACCTTGACCGACCTTGGGACTCCGGTGGGATTCACGTGGGGGGTCGCCTACGACATCAACGAGGCCGGCCAAGTCGCCGGCTTCGGTTTCAATGCGACCGGCTCTGCACGGGCGCTCCTGTGGTCCGGGGGCCAAATGACGGATTTGGGGGACCTCGGGGGCGGGATCAGCCTTGCGTTTGGGATCAACGACGCGGGACAAATCGTCGGTTGGAGCGCGACCGCGAAGAGCGAGCACCACGCGTTCCTCTGGGACGCCGGGGTGATGACGGACCTCGGGACCCTCCCCGGTGGGTACGAGAGCACGGGTGACGACCTCAGCAACGCAGGAAGGATCGTCGGACAAGCTTCCGGGTCGAACGCCGCACCTCACGCGGTCCTCTGGACCCTCCCGCCCGCGCCCGTTCACGACATTGCCGTCACGCAGGCCGGCGCCTCTCCGCTCTCCGCCGCGGTCGGGACCCCGATCGATGTCGGCGGCTGGGTCATGAATCAAGGTACGCAAACGGAGTCGGTCGATGTGACCGTGTATGCGGGGTCCACCTTGGTCCGCACCGCGACGGTGCAAGACCTCGCGCCGAATGCGTTCGCTGGCGTCTCCCTCACCTGGAACACTTCGGCGGTGGAGCCCGGGTCCTACCAACTCCGGGTCGAAGCCGCGGCGCTTCGGAACGAGACCGACTTAGGTGACAACACGCTAGTCGGCCCGACGATTGAGATTCACCCGCTGATCGAGGCCATGGCATCGGCGAACCCGATCGACACGGATGTCGGAATGGCCGTTGCCTTTACCTGCTCGAAGACCGACTGGAGCGCACCGTTTGGCCCGTATGAATTCGCCTGGGACTTCGGAGACGGAGGCACCGCCGCAGGCGACACCGCCACCCACCGATATGACGCCTCAGGAACGATGACGGCGACCTGCTCGGTCGTCGATGCGTCCGGCGGGAACGCCACCGCCTCGGTGGAGGTCGCCGTGTACGCGCTTCCTTCGGTGACCGCGACCGCCGACCGGACGAGTGCCGAACCCGGAACGCCAATCACGTTCACCGCGACCCCAACTGGAGGGTCCGGCGGGTTCTCCTACAACTGGGGATTTGGCGACCGCTCATCGGGCGACGGCGCCGTGGTGACCCACACCTATACGGATCCCGGTCAGTACACCGCCATCGTCACGACGCGAGATTCGGCGGGCGGCGTCGCCGCGAATACCGTGACCGTGACGATCTCGAGTCCGACCTCGCCGCCGGCGCCCCTCGCGGCCCATGCCTTCGCGGGTTCGACCGCGACGCACGTTGGCATCGCTGTGTCGTTCGCGTGCATGGCGAGGGACGGGACACAGCCCTACGAGTTCGCGTGGGACTTTGGCGATGAGACCGGCGCGAAAGGAGCGGCGGTTGCCCACGCGTACGGATCGCCGGGGACGAAGACGGCCACGTGCACCGTCACGGATGCCGGCGGAAACCACGCGACGTTCTCGGTCGTCGTGGAGATCTACCCCCTCCCTACGGTGGCTGCGTCTGTGGATCGTCCGAACGCTGGCCCCGGAACGGAGCTCACCTTTACCGCGACGGCAACGGGAGCGCGATGCCGCTGGAGGCGGCGCGCCGGCCACAATCGCGCTGACGGTGACGATCTCGGAGGTGACCGCGATGGCCACGCTCGCGACGACATCGGCCGTCGAAGGCGATACGATTTCGTTCGCGGCGGTTGCGTCCGGCGGGGCGGGTGGCCCATACACATACCATTGGGAGTTCGGCGACGGGGCGACCGGGACAGGAGCGACGGCCAGCCACGCATACTCCCAGGCCGGAACGTACACGCCCAAGGTCAAGGTCACGGATGCGTACGGAGCCTCGGCCGAAAAGACCCTACCGATCATCACCGTGCGGGGTCCGAGCCCGACGGTCCAGCCGGCTTCGTCGTCGCCCGACCTGACGGTCCTGGTGGTCTGGGGCGTCCTAGTGATTGCGGCGTCTGCTGCAGTTGCACTGGCGATCCTTCGTCGCACGCAACGGAGGGCGTAGGCCTCGCCTCGCATGCTTGGCGCGAACCGACGTTACATTTCCGCAGCGCGCACGCCGAGGAGGAACGTCTCATCGCCGAGTCCTGCTTCGATCACGTACGCGTCCTGGGCGGGCTCCTGGACGAACCGCACATCGAGTGCGTTTGAGTCGCGAAGAATCATGTCTTTCCAGGGCTGCAACTTCGTCCGCAGGTCCTTCCCTGCGACCAGCTCGATGTCGACGACGCGCTCGGTCCCGAGGCTCATGTCCTTGCGCGCTTCGCGGACGAGTTCCACGATCTCCTTGGCGTACCCTTCCGCGATCAGTTCCTTCGTCATCCGCGTGTCGAGGTACACGACGCCGCCTTCGAACGGTTCCTCGACGACGTGGTCGGGAACCGACTCGACGAAGGAGACCATGGACGGATCGATTCGGACCTTCTGCCCCTCGATCCCGACGGAGTACTCCCCGCGGTCGAGGCCGGCCTTGATCTTCCATGCGTCCTGGGAACGCAGGAGGATTTCGATTTTCTTCGCCCAGAGCTTGTAGGCAGCGCCCACGGAGTTCATGTGGACCTGGACGTCGATGCGCATCCCGTGCCAGGTGTCCTCCGGTGCGACGATGTCGAGCTCCTTCGCCCCGCTCTGGCCGACGATCACTTTC
>VBMC01000146.1 GCA_005879015.1 Methanobacteriota archaeon | reverse complement strand
GATATGGAAAATGGGCCGTTCGCATCTCTGCGGTTTGGAACCGGAGGGATCCCAACGCCTCGGCGTCGCCTCGTCGTAACACTCTCGGTCCTGGGAGTGGTTGGCGGGCTGTTCGCCGGTGCGACATTCATCCCCTGGCCTTCCGACCCGTCGATGCCCGGCCCGGGCGAGACCCCGTTCACCAAGGGATCGGGGCTGTGCGCGGGAAAATTGATCATGCTCGAATTCCAACTGAGCCAGGAGGAGGGGATCACGGTTCGGACCGGGACTCGGAATAACCACTCATGGACCCCGGCGTTCCTGTTCCTCGAGGTCGGAGCTGCGTTCGCAGGACGGTGCAATGCGTGGGGAGATTACGTCGGGCTCCGCCACCTGACGGTTGCATTCTATGCTCAGGATAAGACGGCGCCGTTTCGCGCCGACGATGTCTGGATGGGGCCCCTGGACGTGACACAAACAACCGGCGGTGGCATGGCAATCTGGGACCGGAACCTCGAAACTCGCGAAGCCAGCCAAAAAAGCGTGGCACCCGATGGTCGGAGGCTCTTCACATCGTTGGATCTGGAGTGGAAGCCCTCGAAGGTGAACTCGGTCAACGTCTCGTTCCTTCTCGCCGTCTTCGACCTTCCGGCGGAGCCACATGTCGGCGACGTCCTCCGGTTCACTGCGGTTCTCACGATGACGATCGGAGAGACGCTGTGCGCCGGGCTCTGTTGGTCGCCATCCGCCGATCAGCCAACCGAGGTCCTCGCGTTGGAGACGACGGTCCGAGGGGAACCCATCTGAGGAAGTTGGTTGCGAGCCCGCAACTCCCCGGCTCGACAGGTTGAGCCGGCACTGCGCGAAGCGAATCTCAATAGGATTTCCACGACAATCCGAGATGCGGGAGCGCCGCGCCCTGCCCCTTGCCGACCTCGCCGACGACTTTTGCGGCGACGTCGGGTCGAAGGGCCCGAATGACAGCTTTCGCGTGCTCCTCAGGACATATGATCGCGAAACCCATCCCCATGTTGAACGTCTGGTACATCTCCCGGTCTTCGATGCCCCCGAGCCGCTGGAGGCCGAGGAAGACCGGCGGAGGGCTTAGCGGTTCTGAAATCCGAAATTCCAGGTTCGGCTTCAGGCGGACGAGATTCCGGAGCCCGCCGCCCGTGATGTGCGCCATGCCGTGTATCGTCGCTTTGCGGATCGCCCGCAGGACCGGTTTCACGTAAATGGCCGTGGGCTCGAGGAGCTCGTCGCCCCACGGACGTCCCTCCTGGGAGACCGGGTCGGAGAGGGTCACCGAGGCGTCTCGCAGGATGCGCCGCGCGAGGGTCAGGCCATTCGAATGGATTCCAGCGCTCGGCAGGCCGACGATCACGTCCCCCGTGCGGATTGCGTGACCGTCGATGATCTTCGACTTCCGTACGACGCCGAAACACGTTCCGGCGAGATCGAGCTCCCGGACAAGTTCCGGGACAACGGCAATTTCCCCACCGATGATTGAGACATTCGCCAATTCCGCGCCGCGGTTCAGTCCGATGCCGATCTGTCGTGCAACCTCACGGTCGTAATCCGAGACCGCCACGTAGTCGACGAAGGCGAGGGGCTCCGCACCGATGCAGATCATGTCATTCACGTTCATCGCGACACAGTCAATCCCGATCGTGTCCCATTTTCGCATTTCCTTTGCGACGAGGACCTTCGTGCCGACGCTGTCCGTGCACAGGGAGAGCGCGTACGACCCGAAGTCGACAAGTCCCGTGAAGTGGCCGATCTTCGTGAGCGGCTTACCGAGGCCTTTTCGACGGTAGCGCAGCGCAGAGACGAGGGCGGCGATGTGGGCCGCCTTTTCCTCCTGGCTCACCCCGGCATCGGCGTAGGTCCGGACCATGCGGCACCGAAGCGGCCGCGGCTATTTCAAGGGTCCGCGAAATCTGCTTAGCACGCTAGACCATCAAGCTAGGCCTTCCGCGGATCGACCAAAATCGTTTCTATCCTCTGAAGATACCGTCACGGGGAAAGAGATGTCGATCAAGCAAGCCGCATTCAAGATCCATCGGATTATCGATGGCACCTTGTCGAACCCGGCCGTTACGAACGTCGGAGGAAATCCGCGAGCGTCAGCGTCCGTCCGGACCAAGGGAAGAACCGCTGAAGAACTGGCGGCGGCTGTGGCAACTTTGGCGGAGAGTCTCGTCGAGATTGACGCACTGGCTTTGGAACTCTTTTGGGCGGCTCCCGACGATGGCGAGGATTACGGAATGACGCGTCCAATCATGTGAAAGCAGCCGCCTGCGAAATTCGCCATCCTCCTTTCCGGACCGATGGGGCAATCCCCGGATGGTTAACATGTTAAGCCGGGAACCTCGTCCCACGGCGGAATGCTTCCAAGGTCGATGGGGCAATCGACACCGGACCCATCGCCACGCGGACTCCAAGTCGGCGAAGCCGATCGGCCAATTCTCCCGCGTCCCCCGGAGACATCACGAGGACGCTCTGCCCGACCCACACCACGCCTGGTCGGTGGATGAATCCTTTCTCCTGGTATGCCACCTTCGCCGATCCCTCGGAGAGCCGCCGTCGGCCGAAGATGATTTGACAGACCCTCGCCACGATCGCCCGCGCCACCGCCCCGGAGACGTCGTAGGAGAGGAGCACCCGATCTCCGTCGTACCTATCAATCGTCATCATCCTACCAGATATGGATAGCTATATTATAGCCTTTCCATGGGATGTGTGAAACTGCCCCCCTGCCGGTTAACATGTTAAGCCGGCAACTGAGGAAAGGATTATGGAGGCCCGCCGGCATCGTTCCGACCGATGGGCAAGGCTTGGATCAAGGCCCGCCGCCACGATCGCTTCTATCGGGCCGCGAAAAAGCAGGCGTACCGCAGCCGGGCGGCGATCAAGCTGTCCCAGATCGACCGTCGGATCGGCCTGTTCCAAGGGGGCGACGTCGTGGTGGACCTGGGCGCCGCACCGGGGGGATGGTCGCAGATCGCGCGGGAACGGATCGGGGCGTCCGGTCGCGTGCTCGCAGTAGATCTCGGCTGCTTCGTTCCTCTGGAGGGCGTCGAGTTCCTGCGCGGTGACTTCCGCGATCCGAAGGTCCAAGCGACGCTCTTCGAGAGGCTCCGTCGGCCTGCGGACATCGTCATGAGCGACATGGCCCCGAAGCTCAGCGGGCACCGGGCCGTGGACGTCGCCCGCTCGGTCGACCTCGGGGAGGCGGCCCTGTCCTTCGCTATCCGGGCGCTTCGCCCCGGGGGCTCCTTCCTCGTGAAGGTGTTCCAGGGAGACGGATATCCGGAGTTCCTGCGACGGGTCGCCGCGGCCTTCGAGGCGGCGAAGGGCATGAAGCCAAGCGCCTCGTCCCCCGCGAGCGCAGAACTCTACGTCGTCGCGCTTGGACGCCTCTAGGCGGACGCGCCGCGGGAAATCGAACGCGCGCGCTCGACGCACCGCTGCGCCTCCTCGTTCGCGCCGAGTCGCGCGAGTACCTCGCCGCGGTTCAACCAAGCCGCCACGTAGGTTGGACGCAGGTTCGTCGCCTTCGTGTGGCAGCGGTTCGCTTCCTCGAACTGGTTCATCCGCGCGAGCACGACGCCCTTGTTGTTCCAGGCGATCGCGTACCTCGGCCGCAAGTGGATCGCCTTGTCGTAACACTCGAGGGCCTTCCCAAGTTCGCCTTTCTTGAAGTACACGGTCCCGAGGTTGCACCAGGCCACTTCGTTCTCCGGATCCAGGCGGATCGCGTTCTCATGGCACCGCAGGGCTTCGTCGACCCGCCCGAGGTACTTCATCGCGACGCCGCGGGACGTCCATGCATAGGAGGGCCGACGGACCATTCGGATCGCGCGCTCGTAGCGCACGAGGGCCTCCTGATGACGGCCTTGCTTCACGAGGCGGTCTCCTTGCGCGACCTCGCTGTTCGACAAGTGGAAGAGGATGAGGGCTGCGATCATGCCGACGGAGGCGATCGCCGCGAACACGATCGGCGGCAAGGGGTTCGCGGCATCGAACAGGCTCTGGTACATCCGGAATCCTAGGAAGGTCGCGACGAGGGCCGCGCCGGACCCGAACGTCACGAGGTCGAACATGCGGCCTGAGACCCGGAGGAGTTTGCCGGCCTCGGTCTCTGCGGGCGTCGCCGAGACGGGGACCCGGGACACGTCGGCGAACAACTCCGACCGGGGCTCTGGGACCTCC
>VBMC01000145.1 GCA_005879015.1 Methanobacteriota archaeon | reverse complement strand
GCCCTCCTGCGCGACGGGAAGCCTGAATCGGAAGCGAGGGACCTGGTCTCAGCCCTTCAGCCTCATCTCATCGACTTCTCGTTTGATGATGTACTCGGCGCGATGGCGGTGCGGATCCAGATGGCCCGCAAGCGGCGGAATTTGTCCTATGTCGACGCCATTGGCTATTACGTTGCCCGGAAGCGTAGACTCCAGTTTCTCACTCGCGACCCAGGTTTCCGCGGCCTCCCCGGAGTCTTAGTCCCGTGAAAGGGTGAGTGGAGACAATCCGTCCATGATGGCAAACATGAACCATGTCGACGTGAGCCGAAGGACACAACCCACTGGACAATCCCAACTCGCTAGGCCCTCGGTGAGGCGTTACGAAGATTCGAAAGCAAAGTCCGCGACCTCGAAGCGGACGTCCCGCGAGCCGCTTTCTCCCGGAAGATACGTTTACAGATCAAGAGAACCGGTGGTCGGGCGAGTCCACAACGGCGGTTGACGATGACGAATGTCATCCGATTTCGATTCCTGTCGAACTGCATCGACGCCCTGTAAAAATTTTCGCATCGTCTCGGACGCTGACGATGATTCGAGGACACTGATTTACAGATGCGTTCGTTATTTTGACATGTGGTAACGAAATTCGACCGGCGTGCCTAAATTGACATATAGTATGCGCCAGGTCCCAACGCCAACCCCCAAGCCGGTGACCCAAATTCCCCCCAAGGGCCGCCCGCATTCGCCCACGGCCGAGTCCGATTCCGCAGAGACCTCGCTCCTGCGGGTCGGACTCAACTAACATCCGCCGCCTCCGGAGAAGTGTTGCGTGGTCCTACGGTCGCACCAGGTGATTGGCGCCGTTGGAGCGGCCATGCTCCTCCTCCTTGTCGCCCTCGCCGGCTCGGGGATCCTTCCACTCGGCGTCCCCGATCATGCGGCTCCTCCGGGTCCCATCTCTGTGGAGACCTCGAACAACTTCGATCAGCTCGTGGTCGTCCTGATGGAGAACAGGAACCTGAACGAGGTGTACGGCCCGGCCACGTACTTGACCCAGCTCGCGGACACGTTCGCCTTCTCAACGGGTTGGACGAGCATCACGAACCCGTCCCAGCCGAACTACATCGCCCTGATCGGGGGCAGAGAACACTAGCAAGACGTGGAAGGCATTCGCCGAGGACGCGAGCGGGACCGGCTGCGGCCTGAACCCCCCGCGGGGCGAAGACCACTTCCCGTTCCTCTCCTTCACAACGATCACGGGGAACGCCTCGCGGTGCGCCAACCTACTGCCCGGCTCCTCGGACGAAGTGATCTCGGCCTTCAACGCGGGCACGAATTTCATTTGGCTCACGCCGAACGACTGCAACAACATGCACTCCTGCTCCGTCGCCCATGGCGATGCTTGGATCGCGAGCTGGGTCCCCGCCCTCCTGGCTGCAATGGCGGGAAAGAAGGCGGCACTCCTCATCACGTTCGACGAAGGCTACACGACCCCTCCATACGTCTACACCGCGTTCATCGGCACCGCCGCGAACCTGGCGTACAAGTCCTCGGCCGCCTACCCTCATTATTCTTTCGCCAAGCTCCTCGAGGACGTCTGGGGCGGCGGGAACCTGGGCCAGAACGATGTCACCGCGCCTTCTCCCGTCGAGTTCTTCCAACCCGGCGGACCGGATTTCGGAATCTCCGCGAGCCCGACGAGCGTCTCGTTCGGATCCGGCGGTTCGGCGACGTCCATCGTGAGCCTAACCGCGAGCGGCGGCTTCACCGGAACCGTCGACCTGACGGCAGCCTCCGAACCGGCGGGCGTGACGACGACCTGTGTGCCTTCGAGTATCAGCGAATCTCAGACCTCGACGTGCACCCTGGGTGCGACGAACGCGGGCTCGTACACGGTCACCATCACGGGGACGAGCGGAAGCTTGGTCCACACCGCCACGGTCGCGGCCACCGTGACCTCACCCGATTTCTCCCTGTCAGCCAATCCCGCGAGCGTGTCGTTTGCGGGAGGGCAATCTGCCCCGTCCACGATCTCTTTCCAGCCGAGCGGGGGTTTCACCGGGACGGTCGCGTTGACGGCCGCATCGGTTCCCGCGGGCGTGACGACGACCTGCGCTCCCACGAGCATCAGCGGGAGTCAGACCTCCACCTGCACGCTCGGTGCGACGAACGCCGGGTCGTACACGGTCACCATCACGGGGACGAGTGGAACGCTCGTCCACACGGCACCGATTGCCGCGACCGTTACGGCCCCGGGCCCAATCGCCCGGTTCACGTTCTCTCCCTCCTATCCGAAAGTCAATGATTCGATTACCTTCGATGCGTCGTCTTCGTCCGACTCGGACCCGACAGCCACATTGCAGGCCCGCTGGGATTGGGAAGGGGACGGCGTGTGGGACACGTCGATGTCGTCCACGCTGACCGCGCAGCATGCGTTCGGCACGGTCGGCACGTATGCAGTGACCTTGCAAATCCAGGACTCGCACGCCCTCGCGAACATCGTGAGCCACGCCGTCTCGGTGACGACGTTGGGCGGCGGCGGGGCAGGAGCGCCTCCGGGCTTCGGGTTGCTCGATCCCTCCGCACTCCAGGCGCACGGACCGATCTACATCGGATCGAACGCGGACTTCACCTCGGCGAACGGGGTGCGCAGTGGAACCGGGACCATCGCCGATCCGTACATCATCAGCAACTGGTTCATCGACGGGAACTTGTACTCGACGACGCAGGTCATGCTGTGGATCGAGTCCACGAACGCCTACGCGGTCGTCCAGAACGTTCGGATCGCGAACTTGGTCGGCACGAACCAGTGGGAAGCGTTCCAGGTCGGCCATTGGCCCGCGATCCTCACGACGCAGCATGTGACGTTCCGGCACAACGCCGTGGAGAACGCCCAGCACGCGTACGGCTTCGGGATCCGCGAGGGCTCGACCGACATCCTCGTCGACGCGAACTACGTCCAGCTCGATGCGACCTTCGAATGGGTCTATGGGATCGAGACGGATCGGAACGTCCACGGCGTGACGATCACCGGGAACTACGTGAACGCGCACACGGGCGGGCTCTTCCACACGGGCGGCATTCAGCTCGGCGACGTCCACGTCACGGACGCGCGCCGGACGACGGGCGTCGTCGCGACGCACAACACGGTTACGAATGCGACCGCGAGCGGCATTTTCGCCGAGAGCTCGGTGGGCACCTTCATCGGATGGAACCTCGTGTATCAGGATTATCCGGGCACCAAGTCCGCCGGGACGGACTGGGCTCGCGGCATCATGATCGAATCGTACGCGAACGGGACGATCATCGTCGGGAACGTGATTCACACGATCCACTGGGGAATCCAGGTCGGATCGGATCAAGCGATCGTCGCATCGAACACGATCACGGCCGCGGACTACGGGGTCTACGTCCTCGACCCGGCGCAATGGCCCGGTGTCAGCACGGTCGGCGACACGATCTTCGATACGACATACTCGAGCGTGGCGAATGCCGGCATCCGCATCCCCGCGAATTTCCAGGGCACGGTCGTCGACGTGGGGCCGGGCTCCCGTACCGCAGACCTCACGCCGGTCACCTTCGTGACGTCGACGGCCGCGACTCGGATCGCCTTCGCGTGGTCCGGTCGGAATCTGAATCTCTCCGCCATGGTCGGCGGGTTCCTCGTCTTCGACTCCGGGACGACGACGGACAGCCAGACGCTCCAGGCGGCTTGGACGGGTTCCGTGGGAAGTCTCCGGGCGACGGGGCTCTCGCAGGCGAACGTCGGCTTCCAACTCACCAGCTCCGCGGCCGCGGCCTTCGACGGCTCCGGCTTCACCCCCAGCACGACCTACAACCTGACGCGGGGCGGGAGCCAGATCCTGAGCGCCCAGTCCACCTCGAACGGCGTCATCAGTATGACGATCCCCGCGTCGGTCCCTTCGACATACGCGCTCTCTCCGGGAAGCGTCTCAGACGCGATTGCTCCCGTCAGCACGTGCTTGCTCAGCGGAACCGGCGGCACGAACAGCTGGTACACGTCCTCCGTGAGCGTCTCGCTCTCCGCGACGGATGACCGGAGCGGCGTCGCCGCGATTCACTTCCTGATCGATGGAAGCGCGTGGCAGGCGTACACCGGCGCCGTCGTCGTACAGGGAGAAGGGCCGCACACGGTCGGGTACTATGCCACGGACATCGCCGGGAACAACGAGGCCACCCGGACCGTCAGCGCGAACATCGACACATCGAAGCCGGTCACATCGGCCCAGGTCCGAGGCACCCCGGCACCGGACGGATCGTACGTGGGCTCCGCGAACATCACCCTGACCGCGACCGACGTCGGGAGTGGCGTGCAAGCTGTGCAATATCGCCTCGACGGCGGCGCGTGGCGCCCGTATACGACCACGTTCCTCCTGAGCGGCAACGGACAGCACACGATCGACTACGCGGCGACGGACGTCGCGGGAAACGTGGAAGCCGCCCAGTCGTCCATCGTCCGGATCTCGAGATCCTTGAGCTCACCACCGGTCACGACGTTGAACCTTGCCGGGACGTTGGGCGCGAACGGTTGGTACATTTCCTCCGTCGCCGTGACGCTCCAGGCGACGAGCCCGAGCGGCGGCACGATCTCGATCGCGTACAGCATCGACGGCGGGGCGTGGGCGACCTACAGCCAGACGTTCACCCTCCCTGAGGGCCGCCACACGCTCACCTACCAGTCGCTCGACAGCGCAGGATACGTCGAAGCGATGCGATCGAACGAGATCGGAATCGACCTGACGAACCCGGTCGTCGGTGTCTCCTCGCCGATCGGTTCCGTCACGAACCCCGCGGTCACGATCGCGTGGACCGGATCCGACTCCGCCTCGGGGATCGCGCGATACGAGTTGAGCACCGATGGCGGACCGTTCCTGTCGGTCGGCATGAACACGAGCGTCGTGCGGCAGATGTCGAACGGCGCGCACAAGGCCCAGGTGCGGGCGATCGACAACGCGGGACATGAGTCGACGACGGAGACGAACTTCCGCGTCGAGTCTTCGGGCGTCGTGTTCCCCGGGCTCCTCCAGGCCATTCCCCTGTACTTCCCCGCGATGGCCCTCATGCTCCTCCTGGTCAGCGCCCTCATGCTCCGCCGTCGTCGCCGTCGAAGGGAGCGGCCCGAGCGGTACTCGGACGAAGAGTACGAGGCAGAGGACGACACGTCGGATCTCTAGGTCCGCTCCCCTCCGGAGAATCGCCGACTCGTCGTCGCCTTTCGATCGCCGCGATGTCGTCGCGATTTCGAATTCTGGAACACGAAATTTCCGACTCCGACGGCGGTGTTCCGCATTGCAGCAACCACTTGCGATAGCCGGGTCCGAGTCGGCATATAGCGGCCGCTCAGGTACGGAGCCGTTCCGACGTTGGTGCTTTCAATTCGTTCTTCGGCGCGACCGCAGCCGTCCCCGACCCTGATCGCAACCCTCCTTTTGGTCGTCCTGGTGTTCTCGGCCTGGGCCCTCCTCCCGATCCTTACGCCCGGCGATTCGTCCGGCTCCCGACCCGTGTTC
>VBMC01000113.1 GCA_005879015.1 Methanobacteriota archaeon | reverse complement strand
CGGTTCGGACTCGGGGAGAAGGAGGGCGCCGCGTTCGTGTTCGCCGGCCAAGCCTCCCTGGGTCTCCGGGGCGGTGGCTTCCTGTACACGAACCAGTCGACGATCTCCCTCGGCCTCGTCGTGTCTTCGGAAGACCTGTCCCGCAAGAAGGTCGAAATCCAGGAGGTGCAGAATCGGTTCCGCCTGCATCCCGCGGTCCAGCGATGGATCCGAGGTGGCAAGGTGGTCGAATACAGCGCGCACCTGGTCCCGGAACTCGGTGCGGGCATGATGCCCCGGCTCTGGGGGGACGGCGTCCTCGTGGCGGGCGACGCCGCGGGGTTCCTGATCAACAACGGATACACGTTTCGCGGTGTGGACCTCGCGATTGCCTCGGGGATCGCCGCGGGCGAGGCGGCGAACGCGGCCCGCACCGCCGGCAGCATGAGGGCGGCGAATCTCGCGGCCTACGACCGGTTTCTTCGAGCGAGCAACGTGCTGACGGATCTCGAGCGGTTCCGGCGAGCGCCGCTCTACATGAAGAACGAGCGCCTCTTCGACGTGTACCCTCGCATGTTGATGGAAATCGCCGAGCGACTGTACACCGTGGACGGAAGCGGACAACAACGACTCGTGGACGCCGTCCTGGAGCAGGCGGCCTCGGCGGACGTCCCGAAACTGAAGATGCTCCTCGACCTGTTGCAGGGAGCCCGATCGATGTGAGTGGCCCTCCGTCCGGGATGCGCCCGATGCGCATCATCGTGTGCATCAAGCAGGTTCCGAAGGCCCAGGAACTCCAGGTCGATCCGGTCACGCAGACGTTGAAACGGGTCGGCGTGCCGAGCGAGATCAACCCGCCGGACGCGAATGCCCTGGAGATCGCCCTCACGTTGAAGGACCATCACGCGGCTGAGGTCGTCGTGCTCTCCATGGGACCGACCTCCTTCGACGAGAGCCTGGAGCGGGCCGTGGCCATGGGGGCGGACCGATCCGTCCTCCTGACGGACCGCATCCTCGGAGGATCGGATACGGTGCCGACCGCGTACGCGCTGAGCGAGACGATCCAGAAGATCGGCGGGTACGATCTCATCCTGACCGGAGAGGAGACGACGGACGCTTTGACGGGTCACGTGGGCCCGGGGATCGCGGGCCATCTGGACCTGCCCCAGATCACCTACGTGTCCGAGGTCCGGATTGTCGACCACACGATCCGCGCGCGCCGGACCGCCGAGGATGGGACGGAATGGTGGCAGACGGACATGCCCTCCCTCTGCACCGTGAACTTTGGGTGCAACAAGCCCCGTTCCCCGACGTTGACAGGAAAAATCCGGGTGAAGCGCGGCGGCGTGATCGTCCACTGGTCCTGCGCCGACGTCGGGATCGACCCGAAGAAGGTCGGGCTGCTCAATTCGCCGACGATCGTCGCCAAGGTCGACACGATCCGGCTCCCACCCCGTGCGGGCCGGATTTTCTCCGGGGACGCGAAGGAGTCCGTCCGCGCCCTCCTCGAAGCTCTGATCCGAGACCGGGTGGTCGCCCCGTGACGGACGACCATATCCTCGAGGACAAGTCCCATTTCCGCGGGGTCTGGGTGTTCCTGGAGGGACGGGCGGGCGGGCTCCGCGACGTGAGCACGCAGTTGATCGGCGAAGGACGACGACTCGCCGATCTCCGGGGCACGCCCCTCACCGGGATCTTGCCCGGCAACGGCGTCGACGCGCTCGCGGAACGAGCGATCGGGTATGGCCTCGACCGTGTGATCGTCGTGGACGATCCGATGCTGGAAATCTACCGTTCGCGGCCGTACGCGCAAGTGATGGCCCAGCTGATCCGGCGGCAGAAGCCGGAGATCGTCCTGTTCGGGGCCTCGAAGAACGGACGGGACCTCGGAGGGCGGCTCCATGCGATTCTCGAGACCGGGCTCGCCGCGGACTGCGTGAAGTTCGACATCGATGCAGAAGGCAACCTCGACATGATCCGACCGAGCTTCGGGGGGAAGAGCCTGGCCCACATCCTGTGCAAGAAGCACCGGCCGCAAATGGCCTCCGTCCGGAGGAACGTGTTCGTGGCGCCTCCGCACAATCCGGATCGCCGCGGCGAGATCGTCCACGAACAGGTGGAGCTATCGGAGCAGGACCTCGATGCCAAGCTCCTCGAGTTCGACGAGTTCACGAAGGAAGGCGGCCTGCGACCGGAGGAGGCCGACATCGTCGTGAGCGGCGGCTACGGCCTCGGAGACCCGAAGAACTTTCAATTGCTCCAGGACCTCGCGGACCGCCTTGGGGCGGCGATCGCGGCTTCCCGAAAGGCCGTCGACAGCGGTTGGGTCCCGAAGACCCTTCAGGTCGGTCAGACGGGGATGACGGTACGGCCGAAGCTCTACATCGCAGTGGGGATCAGCGGCGCGGTCCAGCATCTGGCGGGAATGCAGGAGTCGGACAAGATCCTGGTGATCAACATCGACCCGAAGGCGCCCCTGTTCGAGATCGCGGACTATGGGATTGTCGGCGATTTGTTCGAGGTCCTTCCGGAATTGATCCGTCAACTCGACGCGCTCAAGGGCGGCGGAGTCGCCGGCCAGCCGGCGCTTCCGGCAGAAGCTCGCTGACGTTCACCCGGCGCAGCGTGAAGCCGAAGACGCCCTGGAAGTGCGCGATCACGGAGGCCTTCACGTCCTCGAGATCGATCGGATGTCCGAGGCATTTCTCCATGGAGGTCATAATTCCGCCGTCATGGCCGCACGGCCGAATCTTCAGGAACTCCCGCAAGTCCGTCGTCACATTGAGCGCAAAGCCGTGGAACGTCACGCTCCGCCGCACCGCGAGCCCGATCGACGCGATCTTCTTGTCCCCGATCCAGACGCCCCGCTCGGGTCCCTCCCGGGTCGCGTCGATCCCGAAGTCGGAACAGGAACGGAGGAGCACGTCCTCGAGGTCCGTCACGAGCCGTTTCACCTCGAGGCGGTCCGGGAGTCGGAGGATCGGATAGCCGACGAGCTGGCCCGGCCCGTGATAGGTCGCCTCGCCGCCCCGTTCGACCTCCACGATCTCCAGGCTCGGATCGAGGACGTCCTCCCGCTTCCCACGACGGCCGAGGGTCGCGACGGGTTCGTGTTCGACGAGGATCAGTCCATCCGGGATGCGCTCCTCCGCGCGTCGGTCGACGAGGGCTTTCTGGAGGTCCCACACCTCGCGGTACGGTCGACGACCGAGGTCCAGCAACCAGGCGTCCCGGGCAATCACGATCGGACGCTCGCCTTCCGTCGTCGCCAGCATGGTCTCAGCGGTTCAACACGTGGATCGCCTCGCCGAGGGCCGCTTCCGCGCTCTCCATGATCGCCTCGGGCAAGGTCGGATGAGGATGGATCGTCAGGGCGATATCCGCGATGGTGGCACCCATTTCGATACCGAGGGAGAGCTCGCTGATCAGGTCGCTCGCATCGGGTCCGGCGATGGTCGCTCCGAGGAGCACGTTCGAGGAGGGGTCCGCGAGAAGCTTCACGAAGCCATCGTACTCGCCGGTCGTGAGGGCGCGCCCGATCGCGGCGAAGGGCACCTTCCCGATCCGGACCTTCCGACCCTGGGCGACCGCCTCGGGTTCCTGGAGTCCCACCGTCGCGATCTCCGGATCTGTGAAGATCGCCGCCGGCAAGGCGCGGTAGTCGAGTTCGGCCGGATGGCCCGCGATGACCTCGGCGGCGATGAGGCCTTCCTTCGTCGCCTTGTGCGCGAGGAACGGGGGCCCGACGACGTCGCCGATCGCGAACACGTGCGGGTTCGACGTGCGCAGCTGGCGATCCACTTTGATGTACCCTCGCGGTGCGAACTCGACCCCCGCCTGGTCGGCGTTCAGCTCGTCCGTGTTCGGCCGCCGGCCGACGGTGACGAGGACGCAGTCGGCGCGTCGAGCTATCAGGCCTTCCGGGGTCAGGACGTCGATGACAGTTTGGTCTTTGTCCACGCGCCATCCGCGGGCCTGCGATTTCGTGTGGACCTCGATGCCGAGCTTCTGGCGGCGGCGCCCAACGATCCGGGTGGCCT
>VBMC01000140.1 GCA_005879015.1 Methanobacteriota archaeon | reverse complement strand
GCGGTCCGATTTGTCACGTCGAGAGTACCCAGCTTGACTGTCTCCTTTGCTCGAACCCGAACTTCGGCACCTCGACCCTTCGCCATGGTACCGTGAATGCCGTTGTCGTTCAAAAGGCATCGGGGTCACCAATCGATTGCATCGCTCCTGCGGAATTCTGAGAACGGGAGGAGGTTCGACGCTCAATATTCAAGCCCGCGAGGCATCGTGGCCTACCGTCGTCGGACGCGGATCGCTCTCTGGCTGAGGATCGGTCGGACTTTCACGTAGACGGGACACTTGATTCGGCATGGGGATTCCCCGGACGATTGGCGCCAACCTTCGATGCGTCTCCCGATTCAGAGTGCTTGCGACCAAAATCGCTCGCCCGCGGTGCAAGGTCCTCGTCCATTAGACGCGACGGACCCAGAGGGATGCACCGTTTCTCCATGTGGTCGTGTCAGCGTCCGACAGAGCAGCGGCCGCTTTGAGAGACGCCGAGAGCAGAACGTCGTCCTGTCCATCATGACCAAGACCGTCCGGTCTCCCTCCCTTACCCATTTTTGCGGACTCCCTTCAGATCCGACTGATAGCTTCTTCGT
Source organism: Methanobacteriota archaeon (assembly GCA_005879015.1). GTDB lineage: Archaea > Thermoplasmatota > Thermoplasmata > RBG-16-68-12 > RBG-16-68-12 > RBG-16-68-12. The sequence goes on along the minus strand of VBMC01000140.1, from coordinate 8,118 downwards.
AGCCGTGCTAGAGTCTCTCGCGGCGTGGTTACGAAATCGTCGCGGTATAGATGTCTTGGTCACGGAGCGCGTTGAGAGAGACGTTGCGATTGTCCGCCCAGATCGGATGGGCGCCCGCGGCATTCGAGGCAATGCCGTTGTAGTCGCCGAGGAACGCGGCGCCGCCGCCCGTGATCCCGAGGTTTGGGTCGAAAGCCGCGTCGGTCACCCGCACGTTCGGGAGGAAGGTGAGCCCATCATCGTTCGACTGCGCATAGTAGATGTCCAGGAGCTTTCCCCCTGGGTCGTTCCGGCTATCGTAGAATGAAACGTCCACCCGACCGCCGAACGTTGTGATCGCGGGGAAGATCTGGTGGTTTGTGGTGACATCGTTCACGCGGGCGGGCGCCGACCAGCTCACGCCCCGATCGGTCGATCGCGCGAGAAGGACATCCGCATCTCCCGTACGATAGTCCGCCCACGTAATGAAGACCGAGCCTGTAGCTTGGCTCACGGCCATCCGCGGGAAGCTATCGAGGCGGTACGCGCTCCCCGGGAGCGGTTCCGGGACCGGGACGATCGACGCGATCCCCCGCTCCATGTCGAACGTCTGGCCGCAGTCGAGGGACCGGGTGAACAGGATCTGGTCCTTGTGGAAATCCTCCCAGGCGACGTACACCTCCCCTCCGGGGCCGACCGCGACCGTCGCGCCCTGGTTCTGCGCATTCGGGGAGTGGCTGAGCGGGAGGATCGGTGTCCAGGTCAGGCCCCCGTCCGTGGAGCGCTGGAGCACGATCTTCGTTCCGTGGCTCCCCTCGAAGAAGGCCCACGGGATGTACAGGTTCCCGTCGCAGGTCCCGCCCGTGTCGTCGACCGCGATCCACTCTTTATCGGTCACGCGGGAGTTCCCAGGACCGCCGAGTTTGTCGCTCGGGGTGTCGTGGCCTGCGTAGGCGACGGATGTGAAGTCGTACGTTGCCCCGAAGTCCGAGTACCGCGTGAGGACGAGCCAACCCGCGAATTCCGTCGTACTCGGCCCGAACGAGAGCCACGCCAGGTAAACGCGGCCCTCGCGGTCCGCAGTGATCACGGGGTCGCTCCCGATTTTCCATCCTGCATCATGCACGGGCGATGAGAGCCCCTCGGGTGAGGTGTCCCCGGGGAAGCCCGGTACGAGAGCGTTCTGCCACGTGTCTCCGCCGTCCGTGGATCGGTAGTAGCCGGCCCACGAGAAGCCGCTCGCCTGCCGCGTATCGCGCGCGGTCGCCACGAGTACGTTTCGGTCGCTCGGGAACGCGGCGATCGTGACCTCGTTCTGCGAACTCGCCTCTGGATCGATCGTCACAAGGACATTCGGGTGCTCGACGCGCGTCAAGGTCTGACTCGCTTGCGCGGAGAGCGGAGTCAGCGCGAGCAACACGAAAGCCATCGTCCCGATCAGAAACGAACGCGTAATCCGATTCATCATCCACCCCACTCCGACGAGCGCCTCAGGAATTGAAGCGACGGTATATAGCGTTACGGAGACGGCCCGATTTGGCGGTGTGAGATGGGCCCCCCGAGCAATGGGGACCTACCAGTCGGCCGGTTCGGAAAATCACACCACCCGCGAGCTCCGGATTTCGGCCACCGCGAGAGTCTGTTGGCATACCTCCTAATCGGCTTGGATGCGAGGCGTCTCTCCGGAGACATCAGACTCCGCCAGGGGGATCTGTAAAAGGTGGACTTGCCGAGTCGCTGACCCTAGGGTCCCCAAAACGTCGGAAGAGACCGACCCAAACCGCCACCCGATGGACACATCTTGATGGAGGAATAGCGGACCTGGAGGGATACGCGGCTTCTCCATGTGGAGATGTCAATGCCCGACAGAAGGACGGACGAATTCAGGTACGCCAAGAGCAGGGGGTGCTCCCGTCGAAGCTCGGAATCCTTGAACACCCGCGAGGCGGTCGCCGTCCGTTCGCGGCGCCGTCTAGGTCTTTGACGGCGGACAGAGTGGGCACTTTCCGCCCGGATGCAGCGGCAACGGACGCACCGGCAGCGCCTTCTTGCTGCGTTTCATCGAAACCACTAACCATTGGGAAGTATTTATCCGTTCCACGGAGGCGTCGGAGAGTGACTTCCCGGAGGGATAGTCGGCCCGCGGCCTTACCGGTCGTCCCTGGATGCGCCCTCGTTCGTTCGGCGGGGGACATGTGTCCGCACCTGCTCGAGGGCGTGCTGAACACGGTTGCGAAGAAGTGGTCCGTGCTGATCGTGGGCACCCTGGCGAACCACGGCTTGTTGCGATTCACGGAGCTCCAGAGCCGGCTCGGGCCGATCAGCCCGAAGACACTCGCGGCGCGCCTGACGGATCTTGGGCGCGCGGGGCTCGTCGCAAGGAGGGCGCACGCGGAGATCCCGCCGCGCGTGGAATATCGCCTGACGACTGCGGGGCGGGAATTCTGGCGGTCGGCGACGCCCCTCGTTGCTTGGGCGGCCATGCGCGACCATCCCTAGTCAATCGGCCGCACTTCCACGTCCCAGAATGCACGCAGGAAAGTTAGTGGACACCTTGAGTCCCAGACGGAAGTTCTGCTCCGCGAGCCGCGCGTCGTGGCGGACGAAGCGCGATCGAGGCCGCGGCCGGGGCCGCAAGGCTCGCCGCGCCGAGGACACATAGCGAAAGGGGCTCAACGAGGCCGAGTGTGAGGTAGTACGCCGCATACAGCAGGTGCCCCAAGACCACGGAAAACCCGAGGACCCACGCCATTACAACCGCAAGGGTGTTCTCGCGGCGATGGGCGACCGCGAGGGAAAGAATGAAGACGATCAGAATGACGGCCGCCAGCTGGAAGACCGGAATCGGGAGGAGGCGCCAAGAGGCCTCGACCCCTGCGATCGTCGCGGTCAGAACCGCGCCTCCGAGGAGGAGTTCGACAACGAGGCGATTGTGGAGGACGCGCCGGAGAATCCCAGGGACGATCCGGCTCCCGAAATAGCCGGCCATCCCGCCGAGGGTCCCGAGTTCCGCGGCCTTCGAGAGGAGCCCGAGCCCCGTCACGCCCTCCGGCTCGACGCCGAGGGGCTCCGGCACGATGAGCACGGATGCGTATAACACGAGGAAGAAGACGGACAGGGCCACGCCGGACCACCACGCCACCCGCTGCCATCGCAGGGCGAAGGGAATCGCGAAAATCTGGACGGCACCGGAGGCCGCGAAGAACCACATGGAAGGGACTGCGCCGAGATGCTCGAGGATCGCGAACCAGTGGAGAATCCCGTCCGCATACAGCAGGCTCAGCCCGCCCACGAGGGCGAAGCCCCGCTCCGACCGGAGGAGTCCGGGCATGAGGAGACTGAGCCCGACGACGAGAATCAGGAGGAGTTCCGCCGCAACCGCGATCGCGTCCGACGAGTGGACGATCGGCGCAGCTTGCGTCGCCCCGTGGTCGTGCACTGCTGTCGCTGCCGGGGGAGCCTGCAAGATATCCAAGGCCGGGACGGCCACCGCGAAGACCACCGCGACGAGGATCAGCGACCAGCCCACTCCGATTCTCCATCCGGGGCGCATGTCTGGTGCCGCGGCCACGCCCGGCGAGGGATAAGGCGCGGCGGTCATGCATCGGGCCGAGGCGGATTTCGGCCATATATCTGTTGTCCCTGAACGCCGGTCTCATTGGTGGGCACGCTTACTTGTGACGACGCTTCTCTCAGGTTCGCGCCCTGAAATGTTCGGAATGCCAATGGCTGGAGCCCGCGGGGCTTTATGCGGACGATATCGCTCCCCAGCGATGCGGAAAGTCCGCGGGTGCGAAGGAATCCCATGACAGACGTCTGGTTGATCGCTCTCGGATTTGCGCTCATGCCCACGGGGGCACTTCTCTTGTACACTGCTGGAACAGAAATTCGACATCGGGAGTCAACGGCCTTGGCGGCCTCGGCCGCCGCAGGCATCCTGGCGGGGCTCGTTGTCACCTATCTCCTGTGGGCCCGATGGGGCGCTCGTGCGTCCGGCCTGCTCGCCTTTCAGTGGCCTACTTCGCCGTGCACGCGGTCGCGGATGGTTTCGTTTTGGGAGATGGCTTCGCCGGGCCTTATCCGACGGCTCTAATCCTTACTCCCGCCCTTGTCTTCGGCCAGCTCCTCCACCGTTTTGGCGAAAGGGCTTTGATTGTCGTGCCGGCGACCCTCACCGAATGGACACCGCATAGAGCCCTCGGATTGCTTTTCATCGGGCTCGTCACCATTCCGGTGGTCTATCTGCCGATCGCTCTGTTCGCATCGCCGCCTGACATTGTCGTTGCCGCGACAGAGTGGGAGGCACTCAAGGTGTTCGCAGCCGCTGCCGAGATTGGACTCGTCGTGCCCCTTCTCGTGATTGGTCTCCTACCGCGGGTCCTTCCGGCCCGGAGCTTCCGAGCGGCCGCGTGGGTGGCCATCGCTTTCCTCGTCATGCTCCTCATTCACCTTACGGGCGAATGACCAGGTGGTGCGCGACAGGACAACAGCCGGCCCTTGGGCAATCGAGCACCCAGAGCCCCGCCAAGCCGTCGGAAAGTAACAGCGCGGACGACCCGAACCCGAAAGATTCCCGGTTACTCCCCACCGAAGCGGCGCTCGGGAAGCCGATTATCCGGCACCGCAAATGATTTGAATGCGCATTTGGTCCCGGAGGACGACCGAGTACGAGGGGGACATCGTCGAGCCGTCGACGACCATCCAGACGCGATGGCCCGTCTGGGCTTGGTGTCCGAGGACCTGTTGCGCATCGAACGTCTGTCCCCAAATTCTGAAGAAGTCCCCGAGGGTGTATTCCCGCGAGACGCGGGACTCCACATGGATCGTACCCGAGGTGTCATGCGTATGGAGGGGAGCCATCCCGCTCATCCCATCCGGCATATCCGGCATCGAGGAGTATTGGTCGAGCGAATGGTCCTGCCAGAGGCTCGAGTCGATGCCGATGTTCGCGGGGATCGTCGCCGACTGACCGTCAATCGTAATTGTCAGCTGCGGATGCCAGTGGATGGCCCCGCCGGTCGAGACGTAAGGATAGGCGACGATGATACCCCCGAGCATGAGCGGAACCGCCAAAATTATGACCAACACGGAGCGAGGAATGTGGAATCCCGGAGTGGATATCCTGCGTTTCTCCTGGATGATCCGTCGGTCGTTCGCTGAGATGGCGAGGGAGGGCTTCTGCCTCGGATGCACGTTTGCGACGTGGCGTTCCAGATTCTCGAGCTTGACGGATGCGTGACAAACGGGGCAGTTGCGTAACGCCATCGTTCAGAGAGAGGCGCTGCGGACCCTTAAATTTTGTCCGCCCATTTCGAGCAGACAGGTTACGTGTTCATCGGGACAGCCGACGAGACGGGGGAGACGGTGCGGTCGCTTCCTTGGTAAATACATACGGAACCCTCAAGATGAAGCCTCGGGTTAAGCGGCTCGAGGCGGAGGTCATGGAAGCGAGACGATCGATCCCCTGGCTCTGGCCGGTGCTGGCGATTCTCCTCGTCGTGGGCGTGGTTGCCCTCCTTGCGGCCGTCATGAGCCCGTACGGCGGCGGGTACTACGGGAAGATGGGCGTCGGCTGGGGTTGGGGAATGGCAATGACCGCCATGATGCTCGTCCCGCTCGTGGTCCTCGTGCTGCTTGCCCTCGTATACGCCGGGGCGTTGAGCCCGCGCGGGATGCCCTTGGCGTACGTCCCGGCGACCCCGGCGCCCATGCCGGCGGGATCCGCGCTGGAGATCCTGAACGCCCGCTACGCCCGCGGTGAGATCTCGCAGGACGAGTATCTCCGGATCAAGTCGGACCTGATCGAGGCAATACGGCTCCCCGGCCGAATCGGTAACGGCTAAGGCTTCCGTGCCGCGACTACGACGCTCTCTGCCCCAAACGTCTTCGTTATGCGCTTCGTGCTCTCAGAGCAGGACTTCGCGAAGTAGTCGATGCGTTTTAAGACGCGGACGTCCTGGAATCCCGCCGCCCGAATCGTCTCCATGTACTCCGGCTCCACGGCTGCGCCGCCGATGCAGTCCGCCCAGAGTTGCGGGTTCAGGCCGCATACGGCGCCCACGTCCACCTGCACCACGATGTCTGCGAGTTGGAGGCGCCCGCCCGGTTTCAGCACACGGAAAATCTCCCGGAAGGCCGTGGGCTTGTCCGGTACGAGGTTCAGCACTCCGTTGCTCGTGACCACTTCGACGCTCGCATCGGGGAGCGGGATCCGTGTTGCGTCCCCTTCCAGGATTTGCACATTCTTCGCGCCCATCCGCTTGATGTTCGCACGCGCCTTCGTGATCATTGCCGGAGTGATGTCGAGCCCGTAGACCTTCCCTGAGCGCCCGGTCTTGAGGGACGCATACAGCACGTCCGTTCCGGAGCCGGACCCGATATCGAGCACCGTGTCGCCCGGCCTAATTGCGTTCGCGGCGTGGGGGTATCCGACGCCGGCAAACGATTCCGTCGCCGTCGATGGCAGCTTCCGCAGGTCCTCGTCCGGGTAGCCTAGGTACCGGAGCGCCTCGAGTCCGAGCGGAAAGTGGTACGCTTTGTCCGGCCGCGTCGCGACCTCCGTGTACAGCGCCTGGACCGCTTTCGTGATGATCGGCTTGAGGTCCGAGACAGCCTCGACTTGAACTTCCGGCGGCACGTGCGAGACCTTTACGATATCAAGCGGCAGCTTCTCCGCCAGTGTTCCCTTCCACTGCCATGTTTCGATTCCGTCGAAACGCTGACGCGTCAGGAGTCCGGCTCGCTCCAACTTGGAGAGCCGCATTTCGGCGTCTTCGCCCGGAATCCGGAAGACGGATGCGATTTCTTGGACCGGCGTCAAGTCCTTGTGATGCTCCAAGTACTCCAAGATGTCCGCAGGGCTCCTCTTCGGAAGTCCGGGCGCGAGCTTGTCGACGATCTCTTCGAACGGTCTTGCGCTGAACGTCGCGCCTTTCATTTCCATGTGTCCTTCACGATCTTCGACGAGGAGCGCGTCGAAGTTCGCATGATGCCGCAGCATCTCCTGACGATCACTCTCGAACGCCTCCTCCACCGCATCCGAATGCATTTCCTTTCGAAGACGGTCTTTGTCGAGCCCAACCTCGGCTCCCAATTTCACGAGGGTGTCATCCGTGGCGGAGAGACATTCGAGCCCGAAGCCTTCCATCATCCGACGGAAGTATTTCGTCGCCTTGTCCTCAGATTGCAACTGCGCCGCCTTGAACGCCTTGCATGCAGGGAACGAGCTCTCGACACGGCATCGGAAGTAGTAATCGGGCCGCACAGGCATGTGCGTCAGCGCGACGGATTCGAGAATCCAGTCGACCGTGCCCCGTTCGTCGACGCCGTATTCCACCATCCACCCCTTCAGGCTCTCGAATTCGCCACCCATCTTGTACGTGACCTGTACGTTGTCACCGTAGACCTCTCGCAGACGCTGAAGGATCGGCTCCAGCCCCCAGGACCACCAGCACCATGGATCTGCGAAGTGGACGATCTCGATCGGGCGGTCCCTACTTGGCGGTCCCATCGTTTTCATCGGTCTCGGACGTGGCCATCAGAACTGGCGACTTAATTGTTCCCTCCGGCAAAGCTCTCGGGGAGGCTGGAGTCGCGAAGCATACGAGGTGGGCCAAGGCGGGCCCCTTGGGCCGTCAGGTTTGGGTCTTCCGAGCGGGCCGATTGTGCACCTTCCTTGATTGCAGCATCATCGAGATTTCCGCAAAGCGGCTGCGCCATTCAATACAGACGGCGGTGCGACACTGCGGGAATCTACGGACTAGCCGGGGTCAGAAGGCTGCCCAAAGGTGCGGGAGACCCCGGTCGTCAAAGTAAGGGATCGTGGCGTCTAGGCGTCCTCTGCGGGCCTCGCGATCGCCGACGGGTGTTAAAGCGGCCAACTTCAGTGCAATCCCGGGGGGTAGTCAAGCCCCTGTCTACACACACTGCCGAGAGTCATGAACGGGACCTCATGACTCGCCAAGAAAGAAAGCGGAATCGCAATCTCTTCGAGCTTCGCCGCCTCGTTCAGGCGGGTGCCTGGCTGGGCCGAAGTGAGTGATCACGTTTCCTTTTTGTCTCACAGTTAGTGAGGATGTCCGTACCGGTGGGGGTCGCTGTCGAAGGCCTTCAAGCAACCTTGCGAGCAGAAGAAGAACG
>VBMC01000139.1 GCA_005879015.1 Methanobacteriota archaeon | reverse complement strand
CTGTCCGAGCTGGCGGACGGCTTCGAGGAAGGGCATCCCCTCGATGTCTCCCACCGTCCCACCGACCTCGACGAGGACGACGTCGGCGTGCTCCTTCTCCCCAACCTCGCGGAGCAGGGCCTTGATCTCATCCGTGATGTGCGGGATGATCTGCACGGTCTTTCCGAGGTAGTCGCCGCGACGCTCTTTCTCAATGACCGCCCGGTAGACCTTCCCCGTCGTGATGTTGTGGTCCCCGGTCAGATTCACATCGAGGAACCGCTCGTAATTCCCGAGGTCCAGGTCGACCTCGGCCCCGTCGTCGAGGACGAACACCTCCCCGTGCTGGTACGGGTTCATTGTCCCCGCATCCACGTTCAGGTAGGGATCGATCTTGATCGGGCAGACCTTCAATCCCTTCGACTTCAGGAGGACGCCGATGGAAGAGGTGCTGATGCCCTTCCCGAGACCCGACAAAACGCCACCCGTGACGATGACATATTTCACGTCAAATCACGGGATTGGACCATCCAGCGGGTCCGAGATAAACTTTGTGTCAAGAATTCTGGAAGAGATCCGGTTGGACACGGAGGGGCCCGTAAATCCTTTAACGGACTGCCGCTTAGACAGCCTCGTGACTCCATGGAACTGACACAGTACCAAGGTCTCCCGCTCGGGTCTCCGGCCCCGGACTTCTCCCTGCCCGGAGTGGACGGAAAGACGCATTCCCTCGGTTCGTTCAAGGACAAACCGATCCTAGTCATCGCCTTCTGGTGCAACCACTGTCCCTACGTGCAAGCGTGGGAAGACCGCACGATCGCGGTCCAGAAGGAATTCGCCGGAAAGGGCGTCCAGTTCGTCATGATCAACGCGAACGACGACGAGAGCTATCCCGAGGACGATTTCGCGCACATGGTCGAGCGTTCGAAGCGAAAAGGATACAACTTCCCGTACTTGCGCGATGAGAGCCAGAAGTCCGCGGAGGCCTACGGAGCCGTGGCCACGCCCGACTTCTTTGTCTTCGATGCAGGCCGGAAACTTCGGTATCGTGGCAAACTCGACGACTCCAAGGACCCGTCAAGTGGAAGGCCGGCCACTGGAACTGATTCAGGTTCGGTGCTTCGACTTCCCGGCGCCGGGGCGTCCCTTCGCGGGGGAGGCGCTCCCTTGGCGAAGTTGTCCGAGACGCCATTCAAGGAACGAGAAGACGGCCGCCAGGTTTCCGTTTCGATGATATGACTTGCGTATCCGTGCGGCCTCATCGGGCTTGCCCTTTAGCTCCCTCACGAACTTCTCGATGTTGGGAAGGGCCCGGGTCAGCTCATCCACGACCGGGATCGCCGCCCGCTGGGAGGTTCGGGAAAGAGGGTTCAGGTCGATACTGACGACGACCTTGCCCATCCTCGTGAGGGCTTCGGCCCGATCGCCGTCCTCGAGAGGGACCAAGACCACATCCGCCCCGTAGACACCATCCCGATGAGACAAGGCCCGTTTCGATTCGAGGCCTGGAATCCGGGCGTTTGGACGAATGCCGAGGACCTCGCTCGCTCCGGCCCGCTCGAGCACCCGTACGATCCGTCGCACACGGGCTTCCGTTCGATGGAAGAGATTCACCTCGATTCGGGCAGGAATGGCCTTGGCGAGCCGCACCACTTCGCGCGCGGCGAGCGCGGCCACATTCCCGTTGACGGAGATCACGGGACGTGACGCGGCAAGGAGGCGTGCTGCAGCAGCGCGTTCGGCGACGAGACCGGGCGCGCTCGTCTCTTCTCCGAACAGGTAATCCCACGCCTCTCCCCGACCCTGAGCGATGAAACCTTCGGGGACGACGATTCCCTCCTTCCAGCCGCGGACGAGGCGTTCTCGCCGGACAAGCGACTCATACCGCGGGTGGGAGCGGGGGATCTTCATGTCATCCGCTGAATCCGGTCCACGAACTTTCCACAACCGTGCCACAGAGGGTCCGCCGTGGGAAGCCTGTACTTCTTCTCGTAGGTTCGCACGGTCTCCTCGACTTCGTCCCGCGTCATGTTCTCGTGGTTGATTCCGAGGCCAAGCACCTGGCCATTCCCCGCGATCCGTGTGAAGAATTGCAACCATTCGATTTCTTCGTCCACGGTCGGCATTGGCCAAGCGACCACATCTCGGCGGAAGCTGCGGGTTTTTCGGGCCGGTGCGTGCATCACGAGGATCCCCGAAGGCATGGAAGCGTTGATGATCGCGCGGGTTCCGCACACGTAGGCCGGATGGGAGATGCTGCCCTGACCCTCCACGATGATCACCTTCGGTTTCGTCTCCTCATGGGCGCGGAGGATCTCCGCTTCCAGCTCGCCGACCATGAAATCGCCTTTGATGGAGTCGAGAGGTACGCCGTAGGCAGACCCCTGCATGAGGCCGGTCTGCCCCGTCGCGACGAAGGTCGCGGAGATTCCCTTCTCGTTCAGGGCGTCGGTGAGGAGGAGCGCCGTCGTCCTCTTGCCGATCGCCCCGTCCGTCCCGAGGACCGGGATCCTGAGGCAAGGCAGTTTGCGGGACAGGTCGCTGAACTGCTTCGACTCTCGGATCGGTCTGGGCTTCCGGACGTCGACCAGACGAACCCCGTGGGCCTCCGCGAGTGTGGCGAATTCCGAGTCCTCGCTCAGGTACTCGTGCAGGCCCGCGACGATGTTTAGTCCGTTCTCGATCGCCTCGCGGAGGATGGTTCGGTATTCCTGCGGGATGTATCCACCGAACGTTGCCACCCCGACGATCAAAGTCTGCGGCGTTAGGCGGTCGATTGCCTCTCTCAGAGTCGCGACGATTGGGATGCTGTTCGGCTTCCCGTCGAGGATCTCTCCCGCGTCACTTCCCGCCTTCGTGTGGTCGATCACGCCGACGATCTCGTAGCGCTTCGAGTATCGGACGAGACCGTTCGCCGTCTTCCCCGTGTTCTGGCCGAAATAACCGTCGCACAGGATGACGGCCCGCTCCATCCTCGAATCCCTCGTGATAACAGCGGGCGAAAGTCCATGACCCGCTATAAATCCTAGTCGCGATGGCGACGCGTGATGGTCGCAGGATTCCGCGAGAGTCAGAGGGCACCCTCTTCCCCCTTGTCGAAATCCGAAGGGGATTCGGGAGGGATCGACTAGGTGACCGTCCGCGTCGACGATCTTCCGCCTTGCACCGCCTGCGGCGGAAAGGTGTTCCCCCTCGTCCTGTGCGAGAGCTGTGGCTCCGTCACGATCTTTCGGGACGTCCGATCCCTTGGCTGGACCGCTCCGTGCCCTGAATGCGGGACGCCCAATTCGTGGGAGCTCATCTGCGATCAATGCCGCACCCAGTTCCCCCCGCCCGGTAGGCCGGAAAGTCAACTGACGAAGTCGGCCCCCGCCCAGACGACTGTGGAAATCGGCGCGGTCCCCGTCGGGCGGCCCCGACGGAAGATCAAAGGCGAGGTCGATAGCCGCGCCCTGACAGACCTCCTCAAGGTCCTCGGTCTTGACGCGTCTCGCGCGCGAGCACTGATCGACCGTGGTTACGATGCCCCCTGGAAGATTGCCCGGGCCAAGGAAGACCAGTTGGCACGGATCCCAGAGGTCGGCCCGATCGCCGCCCGGAAGATGGTCGCGTCGTTCCACCTGCTCAACTACGCGCCGCCCAAGCAAACGAAGGAATCAATCGCCCAAGCCGAATACGAATGTCCCCTCTGTCAGTGCGTCACGTCCGCATTCTCATCCACATGCGTCGAATGCGGCGCGCCCTTCGACGAAGAGGAGATGGAAGAGGACATCCGGCGCGCGTTCGCGGGGGAAGGCCCCGCGGCGCTCCGCTTGTTCTACGACGGTGGCCTCGCGGAGAAGCCGGACGATGCGGAGCTGTGGTATGCGCGGGGTCTCTTGCTCGAATCGCTCGGCCAATCGGATGAGGCGATCGCTTCCCTTGAACGCGCCTCGTCGAAAGCACCGGATTCGAAGAAGATCAAGGTCGCTAAGCTCCGCCTCCAGGCGAAGCACCTCCAGAGACCCGAGGACGCCGCGAGACTCCGGTCCACGGCGAGCTCCCTCCTCGACGACGTCGCCTGGGATCAGGAGGTCGCCCAGCTCGACCGGGTGATCTCCGAGGCGGAGCGAGAGTGCCCGCAGTGCGGCGCCACCGTCCCGGCGGAGATGGCCATGTGCCCTTCCTGCGGCGCCCGCCTGTCGATTCCGAAACGGGTCCCGCCGCCGAAGAAGTCCGAGCCTTCGCCGACGCCGGAATTGGACGCGCTTGTCGACGACCTCCTCGTCGGGGAACTCGAGCAGTCCTTGTCCGAGGACGAGCTGGAGAAGACGAAAGCCGCGGTCCTCGACTGGTTGATCCTCGAACTCGAGGAGTCGATGGCCCCCGACATGCAGGTCGTGCATCCGCCAGAGAAGGGGGAGGCGGAGGCGACCGGTGTGGAAAAACTCCCTCCGGTCCCCTCGCCCCTCTCTGAATCGATCGGCTTCCTGTCCCAGTGGGTCCGAGGCAGTCGCGGTCTCGTGAGTGGACTCCGCCCGAAGCGCGGGCCCCGCGAGTCCGGGAGGGTCAACGGCATCGTGAACGGAAAGGGCCGCGTGAACGGGCTCGTGAATGGAGTGGGCCGGACGAACGGATTGGTGAACGGAGTCGGACGGACCAACGGACTCGTGAACGGGATGGGACGCGTGAACGGTCTCACCACCCCGGCCGGTCGCGTCAACGGCCTCGTCACGGGGAGGGGCCGGGTGAACGGCCTCGTCACCGGCCCGGGACGAGTCAACGGCATTGTCACCGGCGCATCGGTGGGTCGTCCCATGATCCGGGGGCTTCGACTCCCCTATCCTTCGCGCCGCGTTCGATACTTCACCATCGCTTCCGCCATCCTCGTTGCGGTCCTGATTGCCGGGTTCCTGTTCGTCCCACCCACGGGACCTTCGGCCCCCATCACGATTGACGGTTCTTTTGCGGATTGGTCTTCCGTGCCCATGTTCGACGCGGCTACCACCACATCGGATACGAACGTCTCGATCTCGCGCTATGCGAGTTTGCTCGACCATGACTCGTTGTACCTCTTCGCGTCGACGACTGGAGGAATGCTGGGCGACTCCAAGGGGTACGACGGGGTCGATTTCTTGATTGACGCCGACGGAAACCCGTCGACCGGCTTTGCCTTCGGCGGAATCGGCGCCGATGCAGTGATCGAAGTGTTTGGTGGGAATCACACGGTGGCAGGGGCGCGGTTGTATTCCTTCCCCGTCGACTCGGAGATGAACTGGAGTCGGCGGCAGTCGGGTGCTTCGGTCCAAGCCGCAGCTTCTCCTGGTGGACTGGAAATCAAAGCGTCGACGTACGACATCGACCGGTTCGATCGTTCGCTATTCCGCGTCGCGGTGTACGCGGACGATTTCCGCGGGTCTTCGAGCCGAAGCCTGGTCCCACTCTCCTCTGCGGAGGGGGGCGTTCTCGTGGAAACTCTTCCCCTGATGACCGTCATCGGGGGTGGCATGACCCCCCTGTTCCAGATTCGCGCAAGGGCCATCGCGATTCCGGCATCTGTCACCTGGCAAGTCTCCAACTTCCAGTTCAACACTACCCCGGGCGTGATCCAATCCCTCTCAGCGGAATCCTTAAACCTGACCCAGGGCCGACCGGAGGACACGATCACCGTGTCCGTTTCGGCCCC
>VBMC01000112.1 GCA_005879015.1 Methanobacteriota archaeon | reverse complement strand
CCGCGAGACGGGGCGGAAAGTCTCGCGAAGTTCATAATCCGAAAGCCGTACGTGTTCTTCGTCGGTCGACTTTCCCGCCAGAAGGGCATCTTCGATCTGGTCGCCGCGATGGACCATGTCCCGGAAGGGACGACGTTGGTCCTGGCGACCGGCAAGCCGGACACTCCGGAAATCGAACAGGATCTACGCTCCGCGATCAAGTCCCGGAACGATGTCGTCTGGATTCGGGACATGCTCGAGGACCACGACCTCGTGAATCTGTACAACGAGGCCGCCTTGTTCGCATGCCCTTCCGTCTACGAGCCGTTCGGCATCATCAACTTGGAGGCGATGGCGTGCGAGACTCCGGTCGTGGCCACCCGGGTCGGAGGCATCAAGGAAGTCGTCGTCGACGAGGAGACGGGCCTCCTCGTCCCGCCGGGTGAACCCGCGAAACTGGGCCGGGCGATCACACGGATCCTCGAGGATCCCGCGACCGGGGCGAAGATGGGGAAGGCTGGCCGGCGGCACGTCCTCAAACTCTTCACCTGGGACCGGATCGCGGCCAAGACCCTGGAATTGTATCGGTCGTTGACGTGATGGTCTCGCGATTCGACGATGCGATCGTCGCCACGGACCGGGCGCTGCGCGCCTCTCGTCCGATGAGGAACTGGTTGGGGGCGCTCCGGTGGTGCGGCGACTCGATCCACGGGACGACGGGACTCACCGTGAAAGACCGTGCCATCCTATCGGAATCGGGCGTTGAGGCGATCGTCCTGTTCCTGCTCCATGCGACGGACCCCGACATGGGGTCGCGTCCCCTCCATCTCCCCCTCTCGATCGCGTCCGCTCGACTCGATCCGACCGCGTTCGAGCTGGAGGCGGACCACAACACTTTCTACCTGATGGAGGCGGAGCGCCGGGAGAGCTTCGCACGTTTCGCGGTGGATGCGTTCCGACGAGGGGCGAAGATCCCGACCGAATCGGGGGATTCTCTGAGTTTCCACGGGCAAGAGATAGGCGCCTTTCGCGGTGCGTCTCTGATTCCTGGCGGCGACAGCTCGAATGTCGTCCTCCGGATCGCGACCGCTTCGGGAGACGTCGTCCTGAAGTCGTACAAGTTCCTCGACACGGGGAATCGGGAACCCGACATTCTGGCTCGACTCCACGCCCGCAAGTTCCCGCATGTGGCCCGTCTGCTTGGCGAGGTCGCTCTCGGGCGTGGGCCGGACCGCCTCGTGCTCGCGGTAGCGACCGAGCACGTCGACGCGGACGACCTGTTCGCCTGGCTCTGCGACGGTTGGCGTAAGTCCCTGGGTCGGGAGATCGGCCCGGACGAGGATTTTGATGAGGCGACTCGCAATCTCGTCTCCGATCTCGGAGGGGCCACCGCGGCCTTGCATGAAGCCCTCGTCGACCGCCATCCAGGATTCTGGCACCCGGAGCCCTTCACCGAGGAGGATTTCCGCGACGTGTTCAAATCGGCGACCCGATCCCTCGGAGCCGCTCTTCGCCGACTGGGTCACCTCGCCCGGGCCGACGAACCTGTACTGGCGGAATCCGCCCGCATGGCCCGAACCCAACTCCTCGAACTTCGTGCGCCGATCGAGGAAAGCCTTCGACATCTCGAGGGCCACGTTGGCGGCTCGAAGAGCGTCATCCACTCGGATTTGCATTTGGCGCAGGTCCTGCGACGACGGGCCGACGGCCTCCTTCTGTTCATCGATTTCGAGGGGGAGCCCGAGAGAGGGTCCGGTGAACGGGGAAGGAAGCTGCCGCCCCTCCGCGACGTTGGCAGCATGGTCCGATCCTTTGCTTACATCCGGCATTACGTGATTCGCGATCATGCCGGCGGGATCTCAAGTCCGACATCGCCTCTCGAACGGGAGGAAGTCCGGACTTTGCAAGGGGCTGTGATGGACCGAATCAGAAGGTGGGAAGCAGATATGCTCAGAGGGTTCACGGCCGCGTACCTCTCGCATTCGACGCTCCACGACTCCCTCGACTCAAGGGAGGCCGATCGCCTCATCCTCGGCTGGGCGATGGAGAAGGCCCTGTACGAACTCGAATACGAGCTCAAGCATCGGGTCGCGAACTTTCCGATTCCGCTCGAGGGAATTGCGACTCTCGCGAGCCGTTCCGACCGCTTGAATTGACTCGTCTGTCGGGGGGAGGCCGGCCGTCACCGGTCACTTCGTGACCACTTTCCTCCACTTGGGTCATCCCGGGTGACCATCGCTTGACCGGGCGAGGCGAAACGAATGATGGCGTTGTTGCTCGGACAGGCGCGCGAGATCGAAATACGGCGGCTCCAGAAACGGGCGTGGCTCGAGAGGGAACTCGAACGCGTCAAAGCCCGACGGAAAGTGCGGGGACTTTAAGGCCCGCCGGCTGGATGGGGAGTGCGCATGGGCGAAGGCGACCTCCAAGACGACGTGCGGGAGCTCCGCAAGCAGGTCGAGGCATTGCGCGAAGTCTTGGGCGAAGTCGCCGAACCATATCGTGAAATTGCCGGCTATTTCGACCAACTCCAGACGATCACCCGGGGGTACTTTCGCCTCCTGGACTTGTACGCGAAACACGGCGCGGTCTCCCCGGACCTCGTTATTCCAGGATTGAAGGACGACATCTCTAAGCACATCGTCACGGTCCTCTTCGAGAAAGGGGACCGCAACATCTCTCAAATTACGGAGTCCGTGAAAGGGAAGCGGGGCACCGCCTCGCGACGCATCGTCCGGGAACGGATTCAAGAATTGGAAGGTCAGGGCGTGCTAGTCTCCGCCCGCGGATCGAGGGGACGAACCTTTCGGGTCTCCGAAGAGATCGTCGAGAAGTGGTCACAAGTGCTCGGTTTCCCCAAATACAAGGACCAGCCTGTTCAGGGCCAAGGAAACACGAGGTGACATCGATGTCGGAAGACAGGGAAAAGGGGCGCCAACTGGAGCCGGAGAACGTGAAGGAGATCTTCGCCATTTTTTCGGAGAAGATGCCCGCCTTGCTGAACAGCCTCACGGATTCGATCTACGGAAAGGACGCATCCGCGAAATTCGGGCAGGCGGTCGCGAATTTCTACACGACGCTCAAGAAGAGCGGGATGTCGGATGAGCAGGCATTCAAACTCTCGGAGCAGTACATGTCCTCCCTGAATCTGGGCGGGATCATCGCGAAGGCCGTCGGCCGTCGCGGCGAAGGCGGGGACTGATGGCTCGCGACCACCCAGGCTTGCCGATCATCCTGATCGCGGGGATCCCCATCGTGGCCGTGCGCCTCGGCGTGGGGTTCCTCCGATTCCAGGCGCGCCGGAAACGCGGCGTGCAGAGATTCCGTGAGACCTTGGTCCGAGGCGGGATGCCGCGAGAGCAGGCTGGGAGGCTCGCGCAGAGCTATCATGACGTGGGTTCCCTCAGGAAGGTGCTCCGGGCCGCCGGGGCTACCTAAGTCCGCGCTCGGTTGCGTTGATTCATCCTCTGCGACACAGCTGCGATCCGTCAAGGTCCGCAGTGGGTCCGTCCGGACCTGAATTCATGGAGAAATAGACTGGAATTCAGTCAGAATCCTTAGTTGCTACTTTGCCGAATGCTTCCCCCAAGCGGCCGGAAGGGCTATGCCAGGACGGGCCGATTCGGACCTTGCATGGTTCGGAGGACCGCAGCCGTTGGCTTCGTCGCCCTCGGAATCATTCTGCTCGTCTTGGGGATAGGGTACGCATTCCAACCGGTTGGCGTTTGCTTCGCGTTGAAGTGCAACCTCCCTGCTCCTGATCCCACTCCCTTCTACGTCTTCACCGTCGGAGGCTTCGTGGTCCTCGCCATCGGCGTCTTCCTTCGCTTGCGGACTCCTTCCGAAACCAGGTAAGCAACTCAGAGCCAATGAGGAAAGGGCCGAGGCCGCAAGGCCCCGGCATGAAGGGACTGGAGCCGAAGTCGCTTTTCTTGATTTCGAATTCCAGTCCGCTTCTCCCAGATTATGGGTCCGTCCGGATTTGAACCGGAGTCTAGTGGTCCCGAACCACCAAGGATAGACCAAGCTACCCCACGGACCCAAGATGACTCGCGCAAAGTAGGCCCTCGTATAAGCGTTGTGCGAGGGAGGCGCATTCGTCGCCTTCCCTTGCCACCTGAGCTGCAGAGGGATAGCGGTTCGGTTTGAGGTTTGGAGCCTCGCGACTCGATGTCGGCATACGCCGATAGCCTCTTCGACACGCTTATATATCGCTCGCTTTCTCGCTCGCCCCATGCAGTTCCCGCTGCGCGAAAAAATCGCAGGAGAGATCGCCCTCTCCGAGCAGCCAGGGAAGACGATGCGGAAATGGCGGGAAGAGCTGCGGATATCGCAGACGGACCTCGCTCATCACATGCGCGTTTCGCCAAGCGTGATCAGCGACTACGAGGCGGGCGTGATCCCTTCGATGCGGGACTGGTCCGTCGGCATGCGCGCCGTGGACTTCCTCCGCCGGATCGACGGCAAGCTGCTGACGCAGAAGCTCAACACGCGACGTGTCGTGAATGGTTACACGGTGATCGACTCGATCAAGGCGATTACAACCCTCGACGCGACCGACTACCTCCGAATCTACGGATCCACGAGCGAGCGGGCCCTCTGCTTCACGGGCGTCAAGTACGGGCGTTCGCCGATGATCGCGATCAAGGCGCATCCCCTGAAGCCCGCGATGGTCGTGTACGTGCAACCGGAGAACATCGACGAGCTGGCGATGAAGCTCGCGGAGCTGGAGGGCATCCTGCTGGCCCGCACTGAACTCGACCAACGGGAACTGATCTCCAGGCTGGAGCGGATTTCATGAAGTCAGGGATCGTCAGCTACGGCGGATACATTCCTCGCTATCGGATCCGACCGAAGGACATCGGCACGGTCTGGGGCGCCGACGGCGAGGCGATGGGCCGAGGACTGAACATCCGGGCGAAGAGCGTCCCCGGGCCTGACGAGGACGTGATCACGATCTCCGTGGAAGCGGCCCGGGCATGCATGGCCAAGGTCGACATCGATCCGACCGAGATCGGTGCGATCTACGTCGGTTCCGAGTCCCATCCGTATGCGGTCAAGCCGACCGCGACCATCGTCGCGGAGGCGATCGGCTCGGCTCCGGTCTTGACTGCGGCGGACTTCGAGTTCGCCTGCAAGGCCGGCACCGCCGCGATCCAGGCGACGATGGGCCTGACCCTGTCCAAGATGATGAAGTACGGTCTCGCGATCGGTTCGGACACGAGCCAGGGAGCTCCGGGGGACGCCCTCGAGTACAGCGCCTCCGCGGGTGGGGCAGCCCTCTTGATCGGTGTCGACCGGGTCGCGGCCGAGATCGCACACACCGTTTCGTATACCACGGACACCCCGGACTTCTGGCGCCGCGAGGGACAACGATACCCGAGTCACGGCGGTCGATTCACCGGTGAACCGGCGTATTTCAAGCACGTCAGCGCGTGCGCCCAACTGCTCTTCAAGCGCGCGGGGACGACGGCGGAGGACTACGACTACGCCGTCTTCCATCAGCCGAACGGGAAATTTCCGGTGCGGGCCGCCAAACAGCTCGGGTTCAAGGAAGCCCAGATCGACACCGGCCTGTGCGTCCGGGAGATCGGGAACACGTACAGCGGGGCGATCATGGTGGGCCTCTGCGCGATCCTCGACGAAGCCGAGGCCGGAGACCGCATCTTCGCCGTCGGATACGGCAGCGGCGCGGGCTCCGACGGGTTCGATTTGACCGTCACCGACGAGATCACGAAGCTCCGCCGCGATGCGACCCCGACGATCAAAGAACTGATTGCGGACCAGGAATTCCTCGACTATGCGACGTACGCGAAGTACCGCGGCAAGATCCTGATGCGGGAGGCTTGAGCGAGTGCGGGA
>VBMC01000111.1 GCA_005879015.1 Methanobacteriota archaeon | reverse complement strand
TTAGCGTCTCGCCAGGCGAGCAGCGGAGGCCACGGCACCGGGGATCATGCCGCGGGCGCGGGAAATCCTCCGTTTCCTTCCGGCCCATGCGGACCCTGCGGTGGTGAGGATCGAGAATCCCATCCATGTCGATGCACCGGCGACGCTGGACAGAACCGGGAACAGGGGAAGGAAGGCGGGCACCGCCTGAAGAAACAGATACCATCCTACCGTGAAGAGCCCGAATTCGACCGCCACGGTCAGGGCCCGGAGAGCAAACGCCAGGGCAACGGAGGCCGCAATCCCGGCCGCCAGGACCGCAACCGGAAGCCAGGGATTCGGCCCGGATCCAAATCCCCTCCACACAAGATACAGGCTCCCAAGAATTCCCACGCCCAGAATCAGGTACGCAACTCCCTTTCCCAGGAGTCGAAGGAAGATTCCCGACAGGATGAGGGCGGCCCCCGCGATCGGAGTCGCGTAGTTCTTGATCAGCGCCTCCACGGTCCATAAGTCCACGTCGAGCCTCCTCCGACACCGCCAACTCCCAGTGCCCACCTAATACTTTCCACGGATGTCCAAATCGAATGAATGGGGGCGAAACGGGACTAGGGAGGGAGGACCGGGGCCATGATGTAAGACTCGGATTTCTCGATACATGGGGCGGGATCAGGCCGCAACGCCTTCCGCTCCGGGGACGCGTAATATGCCGCGTCGCGAGCCTCGAATCCTTCCGGTCCGTCGTAGGTGAGGATCCAGACGAAGATGTTCTCACCGCGGACCACCCAAGCCCCGTCGATGCGGAACCCGAACTTCTCTCGGAGGGGAAGGACGCCCCGGGTCCATCCTTCCAGCCATTCTTCCATCTTGCCCTCCTTGATCCGGTAGATCCGAAGTTGCGAGACCGCGTTCACCGAGTCACCTCCTGGTTCAGGGCTTTCCTCATGCCGGTCTCCGTTTCGCTCTCATGGACGACCTCGTATCCCGCTGAATCATAGAGCGCGCGTGCGATCGAGTTCCATCGAAAGACGTTCAGATAGAGCTCCTGCCCGCCTTCGCGTCTCACGAGTTCCTCCGTCGCCGCGAGCATGGCGCGACCATATCCCTTGCCGCGGAACGGCGCGTCGACCGTGATCTGGTACAGCCACCGGCGAGTCGGAACGTTCAACAGACGAACCGGTGGCGGTCCCACCCAGATCCAGCCCACCTTCCGGTCCGACTCGTCGACCGCCCGGTAGACCCGGTGCCCTTCCGACGGTCCCGCAGCGGGCAAGAACGATTCGACGGCATGGCGTGAAAGCTCCCGTGCTTCCTCGGGACGCCAATGCCCGGCTCGAACCTTCTGCTCCGCGAATTCGTGAATCTGCTCCTTCACGAACTCGTCGTACTCCAAGCGGGAAACAGGAACTAAGCGAACCGTGGAACGGGCCATTGCGACGGACAAAGAGCACCGCAGCGAAATTTCTTTCGGACCCAAGCCGTCTGAATCAAGGTGGTACCGGTGGACTCACACCTGTACGGGCGCCACAGTTAACACAGAAAAGGGCTGACGCCGGCAGCGGATGTCCGCATTGCCCGCAGAATCCCCCACCCGACCCCTGAAGGGCAGGACTCGATACGGGTGTGGTTGCCCCAGGCGGCGGCACAGCCGTGAACGGGTTCCAGGCGCCCGGGACGGGGATCGATCCAAAGGCGGTGCCGTACAGACGGTTCAAACCCTCCGATAAACGTTGCCGGGTTCGCCCGTAGACAATCAAGAAAATCAAGTACCCGACGAGCGCGAATCCGGGCGGAAGGAAGACACCGCCGATCATGAGTCCCGAAAGACGGCTCGCCTCCTGGGCCGTGACAGGACCCGGATGCGAGATCAAATCGACGATTCGGACCGTGAAGTACCCAACGACGACCAGGCCGATGATCCCGAGTGCCGGGATTAGGGCGGACGCGAGATCCGACCAACGCCGCGTCTCCGGCGGTTGGAGCGAGCGGACGAAGAACCGATACATCTGCGCCTTCGCACTGACCCCGCTCGTCCAGAAGGCGGTGATCAGGAGCGGGACGTAGACAATCGTCGGGACGGATCCGCCGAACACGAAAGCCGTGCTTCCGGCGATCAGGAGGTACACGACCAAGATCGCGGCCATCGTCGACAGGCTCGTCCCGATCCATTTGAAGAGAACGCCGCGTTGGGCATTCGCGGAATGCTCGGGTCCATACTCGTCCGCGCCGTGATGCATCCGCACGACGGACATCAGGCTCATGATGAAGTTGATGATGAAGACGATGATGAGCCCGCACGAGGCGGCTCCGAGCGCCGCCGTGATTCCGATGGCAGTAATCGGATCCGAAGCGGTCGCGACGAAAACCGCCGAAAGGCCGACAATAAGCGCGAACGCGCCGAAGATGATGTCCAGAATCAGGTTGACATAATAAGTCCCGATCCCGCGAATCGTCTCGGGCTTCACAATCACGGATGGCCAATACGGGACCGGAGGCCCGACCGACGCAGGAACGGCCACAGAACGAAAGGTGCCCCGCAATCAATAAAGGTGTCGTTGAAACTCAAGCCGACATGGGAACCGGCCGAATATCCCTCGATGCAGAGCCGTCTCGATTTTTACCGCTCGGACCCACCGCGACGCGCAAGGAGCGCCTGTTCAACGACTTCGAGAGCCGTCGGCGTGACGTCGAACTCGCCGACTTCTCGCATCTCGACGAACCGGGCGTCCTCGGCGTCGCTCCCGGGATCCGGCTCTCCCTGGACGTAGGCACAAAAGACATCCACGAGAACGTAGTGCCAATGGACTCGTTCGCCTTCCTTCTCGATGAAGTCCGACACAGTAATCACCTCGACGGGTCGCACCTCGACCTGGGTCTCCTCGCGGGTCTCTCGGACCACGGCTTGCTCCACCGTTTCTCCGAGCTCCATCGCCCCCCCGGGGATGCTCCACCGACGTTGATTCGGAGGGCGTCTCCGACGAACGAGAAGGACCCGGGATCCACGGAACACGATCGCACCGACCGCGGGCACGGGACGCGTCGGGAACTCGGGCGCCGCCATTCGCCTGCGAGAAGGAAGCACCACCTTTGAACGCTGCGACCGTGTGAGGGCCGGCGGTGGGGGAGTCAATTGGCCGCATAGTCGTCGAAGGTCCGTTGGTGGATGACGTGCTGGAGAACCTCGCTCATCCCGACGTACCGCTCCATGGGAATGTCGAGGCGTGTCCGAAGATGGTCCACTGTCTCCTTCATCGACGAGAAGAGGCGTGGTGGTTGACGGAGGGCGGCGCGGACGTGCTCTCGCACATTCCAGACACCGACCGGCATGATGTACCCAGGGTGTGTCTCCCGAAGGATGACCGTTGCGGCCTGACGCCGTTCCCGCTCCAGGGACTCCCCGATCGCGAGCCGAGCGGCGTAGTAACACCCGCCGATGCTTGCGTACGTCGTGCGGCCCTCGAAGCCCTCGTGGTCGCCGAACATGACGACCTCCCGTCCGAGGGGGTTCCACAACGTGTTCGGGTACCAAGCCTCGATCAGCTCGTACCGCCACGGTCGCGGAACCATGACAACCAGGAACCGATCAAACGCCCCCACGCTGAACGCGCGCTGAATCTTCGACACCGGGAGGCCACGCCCGTATAGGTCGAGGACAGCGTCCTTCGCCCGCAGGTCCGTGTCCGAGGTCGCCCGGTCGAGATGTTGGTCGACGTGCAGCGTGCCGAGGTCAAACCGCCGCAAAGGAGCGGACGGCCCGAACGGTTGCACGTTGTCATCGAGGACGACCCGCCCGCGAGGCTTGCGGTCGAAGCCGACTTCCACATCCGCGGGGAGCGTCCCGAGGGCGAGCTCGCGGGTGAGGTCCACGATTCTCCCCCCTCGATCGACGTCCCTCACGTGCACCCGGTGCATCCCGCGGACCAAGGTCGATCGGAACCGGACGATGTCCTCTATGGAATGGCCCACCCACTCCTCCGGGGCGTCGAGGATCTGCGTGTCGCCGTGGACGGGCGGTACCAGGGGGCCGACGAACACCTTCGGATAGCCGAACCGGCCGACGAACACGGCCGGCGGGGAGGACCCGTCCAGATCGACCCGGTCGATCATCGGGGCGGTCTTCATCATGGAGTCCCAACGGACGAGGATCGGGCATCGGGCCTTGCCGCACAGGAGCTTCGCCCCGCGACATTGAATGCACAAGCCGCTCGAAATCGCGGCCCTCGTATCGGCATCAAAGAGCGAAACGAAGTCCTGTGACGCGGACCGCATCGGAAGGGCGAGCACGAGCGGTCATCGGACCCGAGGAGGCCTTATCAAGGTGCCCACCGGATGGGCGAACCCATCACGGCAAGGATTATGCGGCACGGCAGGCGTTCCCATACCCGTGAATAGGGAATCGCCTTTGGCCCTCCCGACGGAGGACCGAATCCTCCTATACTTTTCCGATTTCCGGAACATGGAGGAACGGTATGTGCTGCCGCAGGCCCTGACGCAAAAGGCCATCGCCTTTGCCGCGGGCATCCAGCGGAAGCATCTGTCGCGGTACCTCGACGAGATGTCGCGGGACGGCTATCTCGTGGAGACGAAGGCCCACATCGAGGGCGAGAAGCAACGGATGCTGGCGTACTACCTCGCACCGCGCGGCTGGGAGCGCGCCGTGGCGATCAAGGAGCGGCTCTCGAAGATCAAGGTGCCCGTGGTCATCGCGGGCGTGGCGAAGGACATGACCATCCAGGAGATCGATTCCGCCACGTCCGTGCACCTGACTTTCTCCGACATCGTGCGCGAGGCGATGAACGTCGACAAGCTCGATCTGGAATACCTCGAGGGAATTGACGATCGTCGCAAGCGAGCCATGGACGAACGCGTGAAGCGGCTCGAGGATTACACGCGGGCCGTGATGACGGCGTGGAAGGACGGCCGGGTCACCGCCACGGAGCGATTGCTCGTTGAACAACTGCGGGAGAACCTGGGCATCTCGAGGGAGGAACAAGACCGGATCGAGTCCCAGGTCATCGAGGAGGTGCTCGAGGATCGGACCGGGATCTACCGCGCGGTCGCCGAGGAGGCCCTCGAGGACGGGCCCATCACCGAGGACGAGCGGGAACTGCTCGAGGCCCTCCGGAAAAAACTCGGCCTCTCTTCGCACGACTGCCGCGAAGTTGAGGCGGTGATCGGGAAGCAAACGTCGTAGTGCGCAACAAAGGTCGGTGCTTCAAGAGGCTCGTTGGACCGGTTATAACGTAAAACGGGAATTCTTACAGGGCTCAAGGGAAAGAATAATCGAAGGACACTCCTTCCTGGAGACGTGACAATCATCGTCAAAAGAGGCCTCGTTCGTGCAGGACGAATCGTGGTAGACGAGGTGAGCTAAATCCGTCCCATAGGGTTGAGATCCTGTTCCATACGGGGGAAACGAGTTTCGAATTCGATGACCGCACCTACCAGATCGGACCGATGACCGAGGGTCATGTCATCATCCGGGAGCGGAACCGAACTGTCGTGGAGGGGAACGTCACTCCGAGTGGCGTTAAGCTGGAAACGATCGCGGTCGAATTGGGGCCGATTCAGAACGAACTCGCCTTCGGCCTCGCCCTTCGAAGCGAAGACCTCTTTCGACAGCTCCACTATGAAGGGACAGGCTAGGACGATCCGAGTGAAAGGTCGATGCTCGTCAAATCGAGCCGGCATGCGAGATTGCTTCCCGCGTCTATTGTAGTCTCCGGACCGGAGCTCGGCGAATGGACTGCCGCGGTCGTTATCCCTACCGGGCCACGAATAGGCGGTACTTCTGGGTCGGGTCGGAGATCTCCATCTCGATCCGTTTCGCAACCAGCTTTTCCGGATGATGAATGCTCGGCACGCGCTGGTCGAGGTCCTGGAACGACTTGAACGGCCCCTTCTTCCGCTCCTCGAGGATCGCCCACATCGTCTTCTTGCCGAGACCCGGCAACAGCTCGAGCATGTGGAACCGCGTCGTGATCGCCTGCGCTCGGTTGAAGAAGTCGACGAACTTCTCTTCCTTCTCCTTCACGATCTCCTGGATGACGAACGGCAACTCCTTCTGCGCTGCGGTCGTCAGCTCCTCATATCCGACTCGCCGTTTCACGTGCAGGATCTCCGTGCGCATCTCGACTTCCTTACCGATGTACACGCGTTGCCCGATCGACAGGTTCGCGCCATCGCGGGGCACGAGCTCGAACAGCTTGAACTCGTCCACGCCGAGCGCGTACGCGAGCGGCTCCCGGTGGAACTTGGACTGGTCGGGATGGCCTTGCGGTAGGTAATCGAGGATGCGGGCGTAATCTTCCATGGCCCTCGCCTCGTCAGCGGTACTTCCCCACGATCTCGAGGACTTTGTCCGCATCCTCTTTGGACAAGCTGAAGCGCTCTTTCGCGAAGATCGCCCGGACGTCGTCCAGGTGCGTCGGCAGGAGGTCGGCGATCTTCATCGCGTTGAAGGGAGACATCATCGGGATCTCCATGAGCTCCTTCACGATCGCAGGGACCTTGTCCGCGGGCACGCGGGCGAACAGGGCGGCATGGGAAAGGGAATACTGCTGTTCCGGGTTCAACTCGCCCCGGACGGCCTTCTCCTTCTCGAGGATGACTTTCAGCTCCGCGAGGGACACGTAGGACTCCTCCATCGTCTCCTCCTACGCGCGCCTCAGGTGCTCGGGCCGGACGACGGCCTGCTTGATGCGACCGCCGAAGCGGACGTCGACGAGGAACGCGGCCCCCCGCTGCCCGACGACGGTCCCGGTCATGCCGTGGAAGCGGTGGTGCGGCCACCCTTTCTGCAGGCTCGAATCGATCACGATCGTCACGCGCTCGCCGTCTTTGAAGGACTGGAACGAGCGGGTGATGGGGGAAAGCCCGCGCTGGCGCGGGCCGCGGCGGAACTTCTGCCGCCCCGGTCACCGTGGACCCATTCCTTCACGTAGGTCCCCGCCTCCGCGGTCACGCGGAGTTCCGCGCGGTCCCCGTCGACCCCGACGACCTCCGCCGCCAGGAGCCGTCGATGCCGTGTGGTATCCGCACGCCGGTGAACGACCCGTTCGGGGGTGCGTTGAGCGATCGGCTCGGCCACCAAAACCGGGAGCGTGCTCTTAAGCTTTGCTTCGTCCACGGGAGGCGCCATCCTCAGGAGGACGCGGTACGTCTTCGCGGCCCGATCCTCCTTCAACGGAACCACGTCGGTCCCGCGGGCGGGCGCCAGCCCGTCGACTTCGACGATCCCCGAGGCCTTGATCCCCGCGATCGCGCCTGCCAGATCGAAGTGCCTCCGACGTGGCTCCTTGATCTCGATGATGAAGGGTCGGCCGCGTCCGAGCATCCGGGCGTCCACGTCCTCGCGGCCCATGCCGTGCAGGGCATGGGCCGTCCCCCCGGACTCCCGCAGGACCTCGTTCGCGATCACCTCCTCCACGCTCGTCGGGTACATCTTGCCCGCGCCTCCGCAGCGGGCGCACCCCTTCCCCATGCACCGCCGGCACGGCCACCGGGTCTGAGGCACGCCGCGCACGAGCTTCCGGTAGCGACCGCGCAGATAGAGCGAGTTCACCTGGACGTCCACGTGGTCGAAGGCCGTGTCGACGATCGCGACCACGTCCGGGTGGGCCAGGTCGGGTTCCTTGCCGAGACGGTCGGAGACCCTCTTCCCAATCTCCCGATTCACCTCCGCCTTTAGGGGCTCCGGACCTCCGAGGGCGAGCTCGGCCCAAAGGGACTCTTCCCGCGCGGCCACCTCAGAATCGATCTTCGAGCCGATGGCGAAGGAGTCGAACTCCCACGGTTCCAGCTTGCGGACGACGAGGTCGGCGAGGGCGTCGTACCGCGACGTGAGGTCCT
The DNA here is from genome assembly GCA_005879015.1 of Methanobacteriota archaeon. Taxonomy (GTDB): domain Archaea; phylum Thermoplasmatota; class Thermoplasmata; order RBG-16-68-12; family RBG-16-68-12; genus RBG-16-68-12. Next base: position 4,671 of record VBMC01000111.1, on the reverse strand, counting down.
CGCACACCCAGCAAGGGCCCGCATCGACATGAAGGAGTTCGCGGACCGCCCGACCCCGGATGTGGTTCGTATACCCGTGGCCGATCTTCCCGAAGAGACGGCCGAGGCACGCATCGCAGAGCGTCCGCTCCCCGAACCTCGAGGGATCGACCGAGCGCGCGGCGGACAGGACCTCGTCCACGGGTCCGCAACGGGGCGGCGGCTTAAAGCCTCACGCGAGCAGGAACAAACTCACGAGGAGGTTCGCGAAGACAATCGCCGTCATCAGGAGGTATTGTCGGTCGCGTTCCCGCGCGAAAGACACGAGGCTCAGGAAGACCCGCACCACCGGAGTGAAAATCAGGATGAGGACGCCGAGGCTGAGGTAGCCTTCCGGCGTGAAGGTGAACAGGGGCCGGCCAAGGGCCCGCGGGGGGATCGACTGCTGGGGAATCGGATGTCCGGTGAAGGCCACGAGGACGAACCCGAACAGGAGGATGGCGACCGAGACCACGACGCCGGCCCGGAGGACATGGTAGATGAGACGGTTCATGTCCTCCACTTCCGCGACCACGGCGCGGCGCAGGTTCGAGGCTCGTTGCTGCACGATGCGAAGGCCGACCCGGGCCGTGATCAAATCGGGACCCCCGGGAGAAACAGCCGCGCGACCATCGCGGTCCCGAGGACGACGAGGAAGAGGGCGAAGGCGAACCGGACGTTCGAGGACTTCGCATGCTCGAGGAGCCGCGTGCCCAAGTTCGTGCCGGAGAACACGCCGATAATCACCATGGCGGCGAGGCCGGGATCGACAAGGCCTTGCGAATAGTAGATGAACGCGCTCGCGGCCGCGGTCACCCCGATCATGAAGTTGCTCGTGGCGACGGCCGCCTTCATCGGAACGCGCATCAGGACGTTCATCGCAGGGACTTTGATGAAGCCGCCCCCAACTCCGAGAAGTCCGGAGAACAGGCCCGCCGCGGCACTCACGCCGAAGCCGGCGACCGGTCGTTCGACTCGGTACCGGTAGACGCCCTGGTCCTCCCGGTCGAAGTATACGCTGCTCAGCCTCAGTCGCTTCGTGAGGGGCGATTCTTCTCCTCCACCGCGATATGCGCGCTCTTTCGCGGTCTCTCGGACCCGGACCATCGTCGTGGCCGCGTAGAGGACGACCACGCCGAAGACGAGGTACAGATAGAAATCCGGAGTTCCGAGGCCGACGAGCGCGCCCGCGATCGCGCCGAGCGTCGTGGCCACCTCGAGGAACATCGCCAGACGTAGGTTCGTCAGATGGTCCCGGACGTAGACGGATGCCGCGCCCGAAGAGGTCGCGATCACGCCGATCAGGCTCGTGGCGATGGCGACCTTGATGTTCACGGAGAGGGCCAGGGTCATGAAGGGAATGAGGAACACGCCTCCGCCGACGCCGAGGTAGGATCCCCCGAGGCCCGCGAGGAACGCTGCGATCGCCAAGATCAGGAGGACGGCGATCGACATGCTTCGTCCAGACAGCCGTGACCCGATAAATTTCTTTCCGCGGATCCGTGTTCACTTGGATAGGACGATCTCGATGCTGCTCACATTCGTGGCGGCTCCCTGTTCGAAGGCCACCTTCTCCGTAGAAATGCGCACATCCCGCACCTCCGCATCGGGGATGAAACGCTCCCGTACAATTTCCGCGACATCCACGGCCCGGGAGATCGAGCGGCCGCGCGCTTTCACGATGACCTCGCGCGAGCCTTCGTTGAAGTGCGTCACCACGGCGAGGACGTAGTTCATCGTTGGCTTCTTACCGATGTACACGACGCCGGCCTCGACCACGGAAACGCGCCCGCCCGGGACGCTCGCGTCATCCGAGCGACGCGTATTAATGACCTTCGGATGCGCCTCAGGACGGCCATCGAAAGGAGAAATCTTTTAAGCCCCGCGGTCCTTCGAGAACGAACAGTATGGCGCGCAATAAGGACTCGGGCTTCCACTCGGCGGCAGGTCTCATCCGTTACTTCGATCAGGAGGACGAAAAGGCCCTCAAGGTTCCGCCGCTGGCCGTCGTGGCCCTCTGCATCGTCCTCTCCGGGATCATTCTGTACGTGACGTTCGCCTGGCCGCTCTGAAGCACGCGCTCCGATTCCGTTCGACGATCTTCGCGGAATGAGGACGTTAGCTCGGATCGTTCGCTTCTCGACGAACCCTGACGTTCGGGCGGTTCGTCCGGACGCGTCACCGGTACTGCCCGCACGTGGGACAATACCACCGCTGGTACTGGGGGTACCACATCATGGGTCGGCCGCAGACCGGACAGGCGGCCGGGACCGGCGGCGCTTGCGCGGGGGCGTATCCGGGCATGTAGCCGGCGTACCCCGGGGTCATTCCACCACCGATCGGATGGCTTTCGCGGATGATCAGGTAGAGGACGACCACGATCACGAAGCCGACGACCGTCCCCAGCAGCGTCGCTATGATGAGGAAGATGAGCCAGAGCGTCGCATCCATGCGGCGGCGCTGGGCGTCCTGGTACATCCACAGTGCGCCCACCAAGAGGGCGATGACGCCCACCGCGCAGAGGGCGAGGAAGATGAAAATCCATCCCTCGAAGAACACCTGGAACGCGCCGTTCATCCGAGCCTCCGAAGGCGAACACGTCTCTCGCTATTTCATGGTTGTCCGGGCATGCGCACCCGAGCGAGTGTCACGCCTTCGAGAGGGGCATCTTCCGCGTCGTGCTGTCCGAGTTCGCCCCGCTCACCGGCGTATTGCTCACCGTGTCCTTGAACCCGCAATGTTCGCACTCGATCCAGATGCGGGCCGACAGATAGTACCAGTTCCACGTCCGCTTCCCGCAGTTGGGGCAGGTCTCCGGGTGGGAGGGGCGCATCACGTGGCGCCCATCGTGCTGCCCACTTTCAACCTGTCGGAGTCGCTACCACGGCCGCGCACCAAGGGTCGCCTTGACGTGGACCCTTTGTCCTCGTCGTTCCGCCTCGATCTCGATCGAATCGCCGATCGTCCGTTCGCGCAGCGCTGCGACCAGATCAGCGACACCGGTCAGAGGCTTTCCTCCGATCGACGTGACCACGTCACCCACTTGGAGCCCCGCGCCTTCCGCGGGAGAACCCGGGGTGATTTCTGCGGCGAACACGCCATGGCGGCTCTCGATCCCATAGTAGGCGGCCAGACGCCGGTCGACATCGTACCCACCTATGCCGAGCCACGGCCTTTGGACGTGTCCGTGCGCCACAATCTCGCGGGCTGCCGCGAGGGCGGCATTGATCGGGATGGCGAAGCCGATTCCCTCCGCGTACGGGATCGTCGCCGTGTTAATCGCCACGACGCGACCGCGCAGATCCACAAGAGGGCCACCGCTGTTCCCGGGGTTCACGGCCGCATCCGTCTGGATGACCGGGATCCCGTCCCCCGGGCCGCGACCCAGATGCCGACGCAGTGAGCTCACGACGCCCGACGTGACCGTCGGACCTCCGGGGAGACCCAACGGATTTCCGATCGCCAGGACCGGCTGGCCCACCTTGAGCTCGTCCGACGTGACGATCACCTTTTCGGCACCATCGACGACGTGGTGCGTGGTGAGGATGTGTCCCTTGTCGTCAAGGATCACGCCGGATCCGAATCCGCGGCGCGGCCACTGCCCCCACGGAGGTCCGTAGGGCCTCTGCGCCGTGCTCACGTTCACCGTGCTCGCCCCCGCCCGCTCCACCGCCTGAATGTATGCGTTCTGCAAGTCTGCCAACATGGCCGGGTCCAAGGCTTCGGCGGCGTATGTTGAGCGAGTTCCTTACGGCGTGGTCACACGGGAGGGCGCCGATGGACCACGATTCGGTCGATCTTGCCCGGGACAACATAGAAAGGCATCAGGAATGCGAAGAGGCAGATCCCCGCGATCGTACGGACGGAGGCGACCAAGACGGCGACGATGCAGACCGCGGGCCGGATATCCCGCCGCTTCTCTCAACCCTTCTTGCCGCGACGCCTCACGCCGCCGAAGGCCTCGTCGACCAAACCTGGCCGTGCATTCTCGAAGATCCCGAGGGGATTGCCGCTCGGGTCCTTGAAGACGTAACAGGGTCCCGGCGGAATCTCGACGGATCGACCCTCCGGCTTCCAACCGCGGGCCCGCAGGTCCTTCGCCGCCGCCTTCAGATTCTTCACTTCGAACAGGGGCAGGCACGAGGGAGCGGGACGGTGGTCCGCGAGGAGGTACTGCGGCCCTTCCGAGAGTCGGAGTCCGGCGACGTTCGCCCCGAACTCGTTGTAATTCCAAAGGACGGTCGCACCGAGGACTTGGGTGTAGTATTCCAAATCGCGTTTGAAATCCGCGGTTCCGACGTAGAGGTATCCGAGCCGACCGAGTGGCGCAGCCATGGGCGGCGGAACGCGTTCGTCGGGATTATCACTTTAGGCCGAGCGACAAACCATGAAATACAATGGCAGGGCATCGGAGCGCGGGGTCCGACAGATGGCACAACCGAAGGTGGCGATGATCGGGGATGGCAACGTGGGCACGGCCTTGAGCAAAGGGCTTACGCGGGCCGGTTATGAAGTCCAGGCCGTCGGCAAGGTTCCAGAGAAGGTCCGGGAGATCGCCCGGTGGGGCGACATTGTCGTCCTCGCGGTGCCCTTCAACGAACGGGCCAATGCCCTGAAGGAAATGGGGGACGCCGTCGCGGGAAAGCCGCTCGT
>VBMC01000110.1 GCA_005879015.1 Methanobacteriota archaeon | reverse complement strand
AGCGGCGAACCCGTCTTCGTCCACGACGGCGAGGCGGACCGTGTACCTCCCTGGATAGGTGTACCGATGGCTCAGCGCGGCGCCCTCTCCGACGGCGCCGTCCCCGAACTGCCACACGTAGCGCACGATCGTCCCGTCCGGGTCCGCACTCAGGCTCCCGTTGAAGGAGACGTTGTCACCGACGAACGGACGGGAAGGTGTGAAGGACAGGACCGCGAACGGCGGCTTCGGCGGGACCACAGAGATCGTCCGCTCGAAGGACGCGGTCGCGTTGTGGTCGTCCCACACGACCAGTGTCACCGTATAGGTCCGGGTCGCCGCGAAGACATGACTGACGATGGGGCCCGCCTCTGTCGCGCTCCCGCCGTCCCCGAACGTCCACTCGTACCGGACGATCCGTCCGTCCGAGTCGTTCGACGCGGACGCATCGAAGACGAGGGGCGTGCCGACTTTCCCGAAAGCCCGTGCCGTCGTGAAGTTCGCCGTGGGCGGGATGTCCACGTACAGGGACGCCGTCGTATGGTTCCTCCCGTTGAAGTTGTCTGTCACCGTCAACGTGACGTTGTACGGCCCGCCCTGCGCGTAGTAGTGGTACATGTCGCCGTAATACGCCGTCGTGTTGGTCCCGTCGCCGAAGTCCCAGGTCCAATAGGTGATGTACCCGTCGGGATCGTAGGAAGCGTAGCCGTTGAAGTAGACCCCTTGTTCCGCGATCGGATCGGACGGGGAGTAGCTGAAGTGCGCCACCGGCAACTGGTTCACATTCACCGACACGGTGTGATTCAGGAACGACGTCATGCCGGCGTTGTCGACGACGGTCAATCGCACGAGGTAGCTCCCGGCCGACGCGAACGTGTGGTACACATAACTCCCGTTGTCGTTCGTCCCGTCCCCGAAGTCCCACGAAGAGGAGGCGATGTAGCCGTCCGGGTCGTACGAGCAGTCGTAGAAGGACGTCGGATATCCGACGACGGTCGGGTTCGGGCTGATGTAGAAACAAGCGTACGGCGGCTGGTCGAGGACCTGCACCAGCATGGAGGCGCTCGTCTCGAGCCCGTCGTTGTCGCGGGCGGTCACCGTCACATTGTACGTGCCGAGGGCGGAGTAATAGTGGTATGCGCTGCTGTAGGACGCGTCCCACGTCGAGCCGTCCCCGAAGTTCCAATGCCAGTTCACGATTGAGCCATCGGGGTCGTCTCCGACCGCGTTGAAGTAAGTGTATTGATTCACGTACGTGGGATTCGGGGAGATGCTCACGTTCGTGATGACGGGAGGTCCGCCGAGGACCACGTCTACGATCGAGTAGGCGCGGTTCGCGGCGCTGTCCTCGACGATCAGCTGGACCGGATACCGGCCTCCTTCCGAATACGTGTGATTCGGATTCGCCTCCATGGAACTGTTGGCGTCTCCGAAGGACCAGCGATACGTGTACGGCGGCGTGCCGCCGCTCACGTTCGCCGAGAAGGCCACGACCCGGTGGTCCCGGTCCGTGATGTTCGCGGTGGCGACCGCATGCACGGAAGACGCGGGAAGCGCGAGCGCGCCGTACCACGCTTGGTTCTGGGCCTCGACGCGGAAGTCGTCGGAAGGGAAATTCGGGTCGGTCAGGGTGCCCGCGAGATCGGAGAGCGTCACGGATGGCGCATGCCAGCCGGCCGAATCGGAGAGCCAGGACGCGGTGATCGGCGCCACGCGGGCGTCGCCCACCGGCGTTTCGTTTCGCGTCGGAGAGCGGTAGCTGGATCCGGAGAGGAGCACGCTGCCGTCCGGTCCCACCGCGATGTCCTGGACGGAGAGGGTGGCCCCGCCCGGCCCTTGGCCGGACAGGAGACCGCTGTCGACGAGCGCCCCGGACGAGTCGAGTCGATAGGTGACGCTGCCACTGTCGCCATTCTGGTAATTGTAATAGGTCCCTTGAACGAAGAACGTCGCGTCGCCGGCGGATACGATGCGCCAGCCGTAATCGTAGAGGGTCGGACTCCCGACGTATTCGGTCCATTGGGGGACCAGGTCCGGCGTGAAGCGGGCAGAGATGGGGTCGTAGTTCTGGTACGAGAAGCCGAGGTAGTACGGGTCTCCGTCGGGACCGAGGGTGACGGACCACCCGTATTCGTCGTTCGGCAGATCCGCATCGTATGGGACCGCAGTGCCGTTCGCGAAAGAGCCCCAACGGAAACTCCCGTTCGCGTCGACGGCGAAGATCCCGCCGGCGGGGGGTGACCAGTTCACGGTCCCCGTGATGAGCGCGCCTCCCGAAACCGGGTCGTACGCGATCGCGTTCGGTGCGACGAAGGCACTTGTGAATTTCGAGAATGCGAGGGTGCCGTCGGAGAGGACCTTTCCGACCACGGTGCCGCTGCTGTAGTTGGCTCCCAACTGGCCCGTGAAGTAAACGGTGCCGTCGGGTGCCACCGCCATTCCGACGGGACTCCACGTCCCACCGAAGGCGAGCACGCGCTGCCACAACACGTCCCCTTGGGGATTCCGTTTCGCCAGGAATGCGCCCGCCGTGTAGGCACTCGTGATGCCGAACTGGTAGACGTTCCCGGATCCATCGACGCCAATGATGCGACCCCCTTCGTTGCCCGTGCCACCCAACGTGTGTCCGTACTGCACCGTCGGCGACGCCGACGCGGTCGGGACGAACAGAAATGCCACGAGTGCGGCGGCTACGAAAATGGCGCTACTGCTTCGCAAGACTCCCCCTCCACCGGGAAGCGATTGATTTGAGGGGTATTTGTGGATTCGTGCGATGGTCGGGCAAACCTCCCCCGACGAATGCTCCCACGGAGGGTGCGGTAGGCGGCCCGGTTCACAGATCCCAGAACGGGCCTTTCAGCCCGAGGGCGGCGAAGTGGGCGACCAGCTCGTCCTTCGACGGCCGAACGTACTCGAGCTTCAGGCGGTCGCGGTAGAGGGGCACGCTCAGCGCCTGCGTTTGCTCGATCGTGAGGGCCGCGTCTAACGAAGCCGGATTCTCGGACCGCCAGTCGTCGATGTGGGACGTGCCGCGGAAGAAGACCATGTGGTTCGAACAGGTGTTCAGGATGTCGTCCCACCATTTCGTGGCGGGGAGGGACAGGTACACGCGCGTTTCCCGGGGCGAGGCCGTCGCGCGCCCGTTCGCGAGGGTGATCGAGATCGATTCCGCGCAATGATGGCACTGCGATCCAATCCGGATCTCCTCGTTCAGCATGGCGTGGAACGCCACGGCATCCCAAGCGCAGTTCGCGAAATACCACCGTCGGTTCCGCAGCGTCACGATGAACGGGGTGGCGACCGCGGAGAACGGGAACGCCATCAGGATTCTCTGGGTCCCGGGCACCAACCTCACATGGCGCGCGGCCTCGAGCCATTGCAAGACCTCGAACGCCTGCCCTCGGTCGAGGCGGAATCGCTTCATGATCTGCTCCACGACGGGAGGGACCGAAAACTCGAGGAAATGGTCGAGGACGTACTTCCTCACCTGTTGCCCAAGGTCGGTCGAGCGGATCAACATCGGACTCGCCGTCTCGCGATTACGTCATGGGGCCAATGAACGTTGCGGCACGAGCCTGCGAAGGCCCGGAGGAATGGGTCGGACGTCGTCGACGAATACTCCGGGGGCCTTGGGGAACCCGCGGCGGTGTGGGCGCAACGATATAAGGCCGACAGACCCTGCCCGCAACCGGGCGGGGGTCGCTCTGCGAGCCGCATTGGATCCCCGTCCGGCTGGGAGGGGACATCGTATGAAACGGTCGCGTGCGGTTCTCGTCGTATTCGTGATCATCGCTCTGGCAGTGGCCACATTAGGTCTTGCCGTTCGCTTGCCGAGCGCGAATCCGATTGGGAACGCGCCCGGTCCATCTCTGGTCTCCTACAATCAGGGGATTGCCTCGAGGTACCATCCCCCGCTCTCGTCGATGGGGATGGCCACGGTGAATCGGGTCTTCGGGCAACTCCCGCGGACGGGAAGCGTCAATCGTCCGGCACCGACCCCCGACCTCGCGAGCATCCCGGTCAATGGATTCCGGTTCGTCAACGACACGAGTTACATGCCGCAGACGGAGACCACCGTCGACCTCGACCCCGCGAACATCAACCATGTCGTCGGCGGCGTCAACGACTTCCGTTTCTTCTTGTGCGGCCCTCCCCTCCCGGCCTCCGACTGTCCGAGCGGGTACACACAGTCCGTCTCCGGCTTCACGGTGTCCGCGGACGGAGGCCGGACCGTCCTGAAGGGAGATGCGATTCCCGGCATGACGGAGACGGTCCTGAACAAGACCGGCGTGCCGTTCCCGGAGTTCCTCGCCTCGTTCGGCGACCCGTCCGTCGCCGCCGGCGTGACGGGCAACTTCTATTACGCGTCCCTTTCGATCAGCTTGAACTCGAGCGCCAACGGGATCGAGCTTGCAGTGTCGAACGCGGGCCTCTTCAGCCCAGCGGTCGATTGCACCACGCCGTTCGCCACGCCGACGACCAACAACTGCTGGACCACGACGTTCATCACGGGGAACCTGACGGACCTCGCGGGGTCGTTCGAGGACAAGGAGCTCATCTCGGTCGACCGCAATCCGACCTCACCCCACTACGGAAACGTCTACGTGTCTTGGGACCACTTCACGGCGGCCGGCACCACGGAGAGCTGGGTCGCGAGGTGCACGCCGGCCTTGGTCTGCACGATGCTCGCCGGCGACTCACAGCCCCCGTTGTACGCGACCGATCCGTATCCCGTCTTCACGACGCCCGCGGTCGGGTCCGACGGGGCGGCCCACTTCACCTGGTGCAACTACGGGACCGCGACGACCCTGGGCCCGCTCTCGTGCCGCGTCGTGTCCACCGCCCCGAACGGCGGGGCCTTCGGGCCGGTCCACGATGTCCTGAGTTTCTACGGCGCCGGCACCACGTTGCCCGGCGACACCGCCATCGTCGGCTTTGCCACGGAACAGTTCCGGACCGACAGCATCCCGGTGATTGCCGTGGACACGAGCACGTCGTCGAATACCCTGTATTTCACGATCGCCGCCTGCACGTCGGGGAACTACTACAACTTCCTGGGCCCGGTGGAACCGGGCAACTGCGGGCATTCGGCGATCCTCTTCAGCCGCTCCACGGACGGAGGCGCGACCTGGTCCACGCCGGCCACCCTTTCGGTGCCGGCGGTCAACGACATGCCCTGGGTCACGACGGATCCCTTGAACGGAGCGGTCGTCGTCGCATACTATACAACGCAGTACGATGCGTTCGACCATCGGATCGACGTCGTTGCGAGCGTCTCCACGGATCAAGGACAGACGTTCCATCGCGTTCGCGTGACGAACGTCTCGAACGAACCGGATTCGGATCCGGCGATGTTCGACTACCTGGTGTCCAACGGCTTCGGAGGCTCGTTCATCGTCCCCCAGTACGGTGACTACTTGCAGGCCCGAGCCTTCGGCGGGACGATTTGGGCCCTGTTCACCGCGAACTATGCGGTCGAACTCGGGACGTTCCAGACGGATGCCTGGCTCTTCCTGGCACCCGAATCCTCGCCGCTCACGGTCACCTCGACCCCCGATCCGGCCGTCGTCGATTCCGGCAGCCCGGTCACCTTCACCGCGAGCACGACGAACGCCGCGGGCCCGACGACCTTCGCATGGACCTTCGGCGACAGCGGCACTGGGACCGGTGCGACACCCACGCACAGCTACACGGGAACGGGCCGATACAACGTGGTCGTCACAGCCACCGATTCCTTGGGGAGGACGGCGACGAACACGGTTGAGGTCGTCGTCTCGTCGGTGCTCGCCGCAACGGCTTCGGCGACGCCGACGGCCACAGACGTGGGACAGGCGGTGAGCTTTGAAGCGACCGCCGCAGGCGGCTCGGGAGGATACGCGTACGCGTGGTCTTTCGGAGACGGAACGGCCAGCACGGTCGCGACTCCGAGCCACTCGTATGCCGCGGCCGGCACCTACTCGGTGAACGCGTGGGTGAACGATTCCGGCGGCGGCTCGGTCGCTCACACCATCGCGGTCATTGTGAATCCGGTCCCCACCGTGTCCATTCAGGCGTCCGTCGCCGCGACCGATATCGGGGTCGCGGTGCACTTCACATCAACTGTGACCGCCGGCACCGCGCCTATCCGATACGCTTGGGACTTCAAGGACGCGAGTTCCAGCACCGCGGTTGCTCCGGCCCACGAATATGGGCGGGCGGGCGTGTTCGTGGTCGAGCTGATCGTTACCGACGCCGTGAAGGTCACGGCCGCGACCACGGTCTCGGTCACCGTCAACGCACTCCCGGCCGCGACGGCGAAGGCCTCGAACTCTGCACCGACGGTTGGGGAATCGGTCGGCTTCACGGCGAGCGTGACAGACGGCACGGGTCCCTTCACCTATGCATGGCTCTTCGGTGACGGAGCCGTAAGTAGCGTACAGAACCCAAGCCACGCCTATTCGGCGCCCGGCACGTACCCGGTCCATCTCTGGGTGAACGACTCCGTCGGCGGATCGTCCCTCGCCACGATCACGGTCGTTGCGTCCGGGACCAGCGTAAGCACGACGTCGGCGGCGATATACACCGGCGTTGCGTTCCTCGCCGGAATCATTGTGGCCGCGCTCGTCCTCATCGTAATCGCCCGACGTCGGAAGAGAGAGGAACCACCCGAGGCTCGGCCCCCGGAATCCGAATAAGACACGATCCCACCTCCGCGGGGAGGACGCGGGAAGGGGCCGAGTCAGCCGTATCGAGGCGCTAGTATTCGAGCACCTGGAACTCGTTCCCGTCGGGGTCTGCGAACCAGAAGATCGTGCCCCAGTCCTCCTTCTTGACCGGGTGCGTGATCTTGACGCCCTTCTTGCGGAGTCGTGCCTCCTCGGAGGTGGACGTTCGCACCTCGCGGCGCGACCGTGACCCAGTGAGGGAAGGAGGTCACGACCCGGAAACCAAGCTTCTCCTTCCACCACTTCATCGCCCTCTTCTCGTTCCGAACAACGACTGCGACCGTCGCGAACTTGAGCATGATCGAGGACATTGAGACGTGAGGGATAAGGTTGCGGTGGTGAACTCATTGCACGAGGTCGTCCTGGACCTGCATGTCCCAGTCGACCTGGTCCAGAGCCCTTCGCACGTCTCCGTGCTTCGCCCTCCAGCGGACATAGGCCTCGTTGGCCTGCTGGTTGACCGCCTGGAGCCTCCGTTCGTCGTCCGCGGACATGATCACCCCGGGCATGTGCCCGAGGC
>VBMC01000109.1 GCA_005879015.1 Methanobacteriota archaeon | reverse complement strand
GAAGGGCGTGAGGACCAAAGGGAGCACCGCGATCATGGAGATGAGAGGGGCGAGGGTTGCGGCTTTCGCGATCAGATAGTCCGCGTGGGTGATGGGTCGGCTCAGATAGAGTGTGAGGGCCATGGAGTTGAGATCATCGGCGATGAGCGCGGATCCGACGACCGACGCCATGAGCGTGACGAAGAACAGGATGGCGCCGTTCGAAGCGGGAACGAAGAAGAAGCTCAGGTCTCGTGCCTGGCCAGGCAAGAAAGCGCCCAAGAAGAGGACAAAGACGATGGAGCTGACCAGAACCAAGCCCACGCCCACGGCTGTCGCTACAATCGTTGCGGGCCGCTTGAACTCGCGCCGCAACCCCGTGACGATGATCGCACGAAGCCGATGTCGACGGCCGAGGAGCGGCATCTCTCGCCGAGTGTACGTCGGGAGTGAGATCGACATCTACGCACCCCGGACCTCGTTTCGCTGGACGAGCTCAAGGAAGAATTCCTCGAGGCTCCGTATCTCCCGACCCATGTACCGCACCTCGACACCGAGGGCCTTCGCGGTCTGGAAGATCGCGGCCTCGACTCCCAGCTTGCGCGCCACATGCACGCCCGACGACGTTGCATCGGCCTCCAGTCCCGCCTCCCGGAGCCGCCGCGCGAACGCCTCCCGGTCGCCCCGAACGTCGATCCGCAAGCGGTCCGCGGAACCGCTGAGGAGTTGGCTCAGCTCGCCCGCCGCAATCTGGTGCCCGCCGTCGAGGATCACGATGTACTTGCAGATCGTCTCGACATCGGGGAGGAGGTGGCTCGACAAGACCACGTTGCGGCCAGGAGAGCGCGCGATCACGCGAACGAGGTCGAGCATCTCCGTGCGGCCGCGCGGGTCGAGTCCGGTCGTCGGCTCGTCGAAGATGTACAGCTGCGGGTCGTGGACCATTGCTTGGGCCAGCTTGATCTTCTGCTTCATGCCGGTCGAGTATTCCGCGATCTTGCGGTAGCGCTCTTCCTCGACTCCGACGAATTGAAGTACGTCGTGAGCGCGACTGATCGCTGTGTCGGCGTCGAGCCCGCTCACTCGCCCCATGTACGTCACGAGTCCCACGCCGGTCATGTCCGGGATGAGGCAATCGTGCTCGGGCATGTAGCCGATCCGCTCACGGACGGGGACGCCTTCCGCGATGCTGTGACCCAGAACTTTCGCGGTTCCCGTGGTCGGGCGGACGAGTCCAAGGAGGAGACGCAAGAAGGTCGTCTTCCCCGCGCCGTTCGGCCCGACGAGGCCGATCGCTCCCTCCGGAATCGCGACGCTCAGGTCGTCGACGGCGTGAACCTCGCCGAACACCTTCGTCAGCCCGGCGGTCTCAATGAGTACCGTCGTTCCCTCCCCGTGTCCTCTCGACCCTCGTCGGCTCCGATGCGCCCGATGGCGGTTCTGGGATTCGTTTCTTTCGGCGTTTCCAATAAGTCAGGACGAGGACAACCCCCACCGCCGCGGCCGCGACGAGGAGCAACCAGTCGATGAGACCAAAGGTGGACCCTTTGGCACCGAACGAGTAGGACTTCAGCCGCATCTCTGCCACATGCGTCCCGTTCGCGTACGCGTCGCGCTTCACATAATATCCGGTCTCATTCGAGAAGTAGGCGGTCTCGTTGGTTCCGCCGGAAATGCCGCCGATGCCCGGGAAACTCCCGACCGTCTGATTCAGCTTGTACGCGGTGAAGGTTCCCACCTCGACCGTGACGCTCTCCCGAGACAAGACCTCGCGACGCCAGACGGAGGAGACATCGGTCCGATTCTCCGAACTCTGCGTACGGCCGGCAGCTGTGAACGTGGAATTCACGATCAGGTGCGTCTGAAGCGCCGTGCTAGCATTCTGGCCGACCTCGAGCTCGAATGGCGGGATCGTGGCCGCGGAGGCGCTTGCGTTTACCCGCACCGTCGCCGTGAGCGGCGTCGAGAATCCGAGCGTCACGTCGGCCGAGTACGAAGTGGTCGTGTTCGATCGAATCGGGAGGTACGCCCGGTCCTCCCAGATCTCCGATGTCCGAGTTGTGAACGTACCGGTCACGTGGGCGGTTCCCACATTCGGGACCGCGAAGGTCCCGTTCAAGAAGCCGGACGCGCTCGTATCGACCGCGACGACCGGGATCGGAACGCTCCCGGAGAGGACTGAGGAGGGACCGAGGACGTTGACCTCCACACGACCGACGAGATCGAAATGGAACGCCCCCGTCTGACTTGAATTCAAATTAGGGAATGCATTGAGGGAGCCATCGAGGACATACACCCAGCGGTCGCCCGTCGAATAAGTTGGCTTGGAGAGGGCGGCCCCCACACGCAAGGCCATCCCGTTAAGGACCGCGACGACGAGAATGGAAACGAGGAGCCATGTGGCCCGGCGGGGAAACGCCAACGGATGCATCCGGTCCTTCGCCACGAGGTCGAACGGTAAAAGGATTGTCCCGCGACGAATTCATGACGGGGACCGACCCCCTGCTACCTATTTGGTCGCGGTCACAAAGTAGCACGTCGCGCCCGGGTGAATGGCCACGTCCACGAATCCCGCGGCCTCCACCTTCTCTTTGAGCTCTGGCGCCTCAAGGAACGACAGGGAAGGACCATGCATGTGCCCGCCGATCCAACGCCCGAATAGGCCGGGCACTCGAGAGTGCGGCAGTTCGGCCAGCACGAGACGTCCTGACCGTCGCAGCACCCGTCGCATTTCGCGGAGGACCTGGGCTTGGTCGTCTGCATGATGAAGACTCACGACCGCCACAGCCCGGTCGAGGTAATCGTCGGGAAAGGGAATCGATTCCCCGCGGCCCTCGTGGAATCGAAGGGCGGGTCGCCGTCTCCGCCCCACGACGAGCTTCTTGCGGTTCGGTTCCAAGACGATGACCTCGCCACACCCTTCGGAGAATCGTTCGGTCGCCGTCCCCGCACCCCCTCCTATATCGAGTAGACGAATCGTGGACGACGGCGCGACCAAAGCACGCAGGATTGGCAGGTCCTCCGATCGTTTCCGCACACTCAATCGTTCGGCGATCCGAATGAAGATGGGCACGACACGTCTCCGAATGCGGTTCCGAATTCATGACCGCGCGAACTGATAAAATCGTTTCCTGTCATCCGGACGTCTGAATCCCGACAAGGATAATACCGACCGCTCTCTGTGGGGTCCGAGCCCCACGATGTCCGCCCCGCTGCACGTCGTCTGGTATACCGACCCGCACAACATTTGGTGCTGGGGATGCGAGCCTACGATCCGGCGGCTGGAAATCGTCTACGGAGACGCCGTCGAACTGGAGATCCGGCAAGGCGGTCTTTTCGAAGACTTCGGTCCGATGCGAGAGCAGTGGGCGCGTATGTCTGGAGGGCGGTGGACGGATTCCGTCCTGGCGTTCTTCGAAGCCGTGTCCACCCAACATCGGATGCCAATGGATTCGAAACGGATGATCAAGGGCGTGGACGATTTCAACTCCACGTGGCCTGCGTGCATCGCGGCGAAGGCGGCGTCCCTCCAGGGCGCCCCCGCCGATCGGCAGTACTTGAGGGCCCTTCGCGAAGCGTGGTGTCTCGACGCCCGGCCCATCCACCGCGTCGAGGTCCAGACCGACGTCGCGCGAGAGACCGGTCTCGATGTGGATGCCTTCAGCAAAGCGCTCGAAGACGGCAGCGCAGAGCAGGCGTTCCAACGGGATCGCGAGGAATGCGAACGCCTCGAGGTCCGCGGATTCCCGACCTTCACGATCGGTCGGGGTGAGGCGTCGGCGCGGCTGAACGGATGGCAGCCTTGGGAGGTGTTCGAGGACGTGCTACGGCAGGTCGATCCGGACCTCCAAGGAAAGGTCGTCAAGCCCACGGAGCAATCCGTCGTGCAGTTGCTGGGTCGGTCGAAACACTGGGCGACCCGAGAAATCGCCGCGGTCCTGGGCGTCACCGATGATGACGCCGAACTGCTCCTCGAGGAACTCGAGGGAAATGGGAAATTGAACCGCCGAGTCGTCGGAGACGGACTCGTGTGGGAACGAGTCCCCTACCTCCCGGTTCCACCTTAGCGGGTCGAGCGATCGATCGCTTGGCCTGACTTCCATACGGTGATCAGGTTTTCCGGCGAAGTGAGGACCGCGATCTGGCCCAGCGGATCCTTGCGGACCGCGAGGACATCCGCGTCGTAGCCGGCTTTGAGCTGCCCCGACTTCGGTGCTTGGGGCCCCAAGGTCATCGGGGCGTTCGCCGTCGCGGCCTCGATCGCCTGCAACGGTGTCATCCCGGCGTCCACCAGATGGACCAGTTCCTGCGCGTTCTGACCCCACGGGGCGATCGTCCCCTCGCCCGTGCTCCAGATGTCCGTCCCGAGGGCGATACGCACCCCCTTCCGGATCGCGAGCTGGAGCGACCGCTTGTGCTGGTCCCCGATGGCGACGACCTTCCGGTATGCATAGTCCGGGATGCTCATCTTCGGACCGTGGGCGATCAACCGCTCCAGGATGTACCGCGTCGGGACCAGGATCGCCTTCCTTTGGATCATGAGGTCCACGGCCTCTTCGTCCAGATACGATCCGTGCTCAATCGTGCCGCAGCCGGCGCGGAGGGCGGCCATACCGGATGGTCCATTTCACTCATCACTCCACCGGAGGCGCACACCTTGATCACCCTCGCCCCCAGCCGCAACTGATTGCGCACGCCACGGAGGCATTCCGAGATGCCGTCGCACAGTTGGAAGAAGTAACCGGCAGCGCCCAGGGCGTGGATGTAGGACGTCGGGAACATGTGAAGGTCCCCGTGACCGGCCGTCGGACTCAGCATGGCACCGCCGCCGTAGATGTGAGGTCCCGGAATAGTTCCCTCGTCGACGACGCGTGCGAGATGAATCCCGAGGCCGACGAGGTCCCGGACGCTCGTGAAACCCGCAATCAGAGCGCGGTTTGCATCGGCGACGCTCCGTGCGGTCAGGACCGGGAGGGAGGTCTTCGCGATGTCCTCGACGTTCGTCGCCCGGATTCCCATGAAGTGACCATGGCAGTCCCACAGGCCCGGCATGACGACCGGGACATGATGTACGCGAGTCCCGGCGGGCGCCTTCGGGGCTCCCTCAATAGGTCCCGCGAAGGCGATCGTGGAACCGTCGAGGACCACGCAACCGTTCCGGATCGGCTCCCCCCGGCCCGGGATCAAGAGGTCTGCTTCGATGCGTTCCATGATGGACGGCAACGCCTCCGGGTGAACGAGGATTCTGGATACTGCCCCGGCCTCGTGACCGAGTCCGAGGACAATCCTTTTCGCCAGGCGCCCGTTCCCCGCACGGGAAGGGACCATGGCCCGCGGGAAGAGCCGGTCGAGCTTTCGAGCGGTGGCGAAACGCATCATCGAAGACCACCGGTCCTTCGATCCGACCGGTTCGGCGGCCTCCGGCCTTCATAGCTTCGACGGGATCCTTCCTGACTACTCGGGGGCCGCGCTCAGCCGGTACACGTCTCGGGCGCGGAGAGACCTGAAGGCCCTCGACCGGATCGCGCAGACGGACGGCCTCTCCCGCGCTGGCCGCCTCGAATTGGGCGTGCTTCGCGGCTTGCTGCTCTCCGAACTCTCCGAGATAGACGATCAGCGCTTGCCCCGGGCGTTTCCGTTCTATTTCCTGTACCGTTTGAGCATCGTGAACTACCTCTTACGGAAGTACGCGCCCCTCGACCGGCGCCTCCGGGCCGTGGGGAAACTCCAATCGCAGATCCCGGGCTTTCTGAGGGTTCTCCGAGGGACGATCGACCGGCGCCTCGCGGACACCTGTTATGAGATGGCGGAGATGGCCGCGGCGGGTATCCTCGACGCGTATTCGCGGGAACTTCCGGACCACCTGGCGGACGCATCCCCCGTTGTTCGTGCTCTTGTGGAGAGGACGAACGAGACAGCCAAGTCGGAACTGAAGGACCTCGTGCACGAGCTTACGACGGACTACAAGCCTCGCATCAAGAGGGAGTTCGCGCTCGGCCGACGCAAATACGAACGGATGATCTTCGCGGAACATCTCGCCCGTATTCCGCTGGAGCGCCTCTCAGAAGTCGGCCGCGCGGACATGAAAGCGAATCAGACCGCCTTCCGGGAAACGGCGAAGCAAATCGATTCGTCCAAGAAGGCCAAGGAAGTCCTCGAAGACATGGAACGGGACCATCCGACGGAGGAGAATCTGATCGAGGATACCCGAGGGATGCTCGAGGAGATCCGCCAATACGTGATCGAGCACGACATCGTGACGGTCCCCTCCGAGGAGCGGGCGAAGGTAATCGAGACCCCTCGGTTCTATCGCTTCGCCACCGCGGCGATAAATCCGCCCGGTAGTTTCGAGAAGATCGCGAAGGACGCCTACTACTACGTGACGCCGACCGAGGAATCCTGGACGTCCGAGAAGAAAGAGGAATGGCTCCGACATCTGAATTATACGACCCTTCGGAACATCTCGGTCCACGAGTGCTATCCCGGCCACTACGTGCACTTCCTCCACCGCATGCGGGTCGCGTCGACCGTCTTGAAGAGCTATTACTCGTACGCGTTCACGGAAGGTTGGGCCCATTACTGCGAGGCGATGATGGTCGAGCAAGGCTTTGGCGACCGGCGACTCAAGCTCGCGATGTTGCAGGACGCCCTCCTGCGGGATTGCCGCTACCTCGCCTCGATCGGCATGCACACCGCCGGGTGGTCCTGGGAGGACGCGACTCGGTTCTTCATGGAGAACGCGTACCTCGACCGGCTCCCCGCGGAGCGGGAGGCGAAACGCGGCACGTGGGACCCTGGATACCTGAACTACACGCTGGGAAAGCTGATGATCCAGAAACTACGAGCCGATTGGGAGAAACAGCATCCGAAGGCAGGATTGAAGGAATTCCACGATGCGTTCCTTGCCCTTGGGGCGCCGCCCCTCGGTCTCGCCCGCGAACATTTGTTGGGCCGGAACGCTGGACCGGCCCTCTGACAATTTCGTGCGCCAAGGGAAGTCCACGTCTTGGTCGTAGGAGTCGAGTCCAAGGACGAGACATCCAATCTCACGCGGTCTCCACGAATC
>VBMC01000108.1 GCA_005879015.1 Methanobacteriota archaeon | reverse complement strand
GGACTTGGAAGAGGATCGGATTGATATAGTACCGGCCGGGTTGGAGCGTGTCGAGCTGTGGCCCTCGGAAGCCTCCGCTGTCGAGGAACGCTTGGCCATCCTGGAAGAAGTTGTGCGGCCGGGAGCTCGCGTGCGCGGCTGACGGCGAAATCTCGGGCTGGGGCGCGACAATGAACTTCGGAGGAAGGGGCTGGCCATCTTGAGCCGTCACGACGCCGACCTTGCCAGACGCGACCTCCGTTGCGGCCCGCTTGGCCACGTTAAACAGGAAGGGATTGATCCGATACGTCCCCGGACGAATGATCGCGACCTGCGGGCCCTTGAACCCGCCGTTGGCGAGGAACGCCTCGCCGTCCTGGAACTGGTTGCACTCCACCTCGTCCCCGAGGAGTCGTCCCTTCGGGAGGGGCCGACCATCGATGGCCTCCACACTTGCGATTTCGTTCTCCGCCACCTGGATGACTTTCGACCTGCGCATGCTCCAGACGACCGGCATGCGCCAGTACAGGCCCGGCATCAGGGTCGCGGCCTGCATCCCAATCTCCCCGTGTCGGGCGATGACCTGTCCGGGCGGCATCTTCCTCCCGCCGAGTCTCTTCACGAGGACCCCCACCTCGCCCGACCGGATCAGGTAGAGACCTTTCAGGACAAACGCCAAGACCGCGAGGAGCGCGAACGCGGCCCCAAGTGCGATTGCCGGACCGCTGCCGACGAAGTCGACCATGCTTTTCCCCTCCGTCCATGGTATGTGTCTCTGGGCTCATGAACCTTGTTTGGGCTTGCCCACGGCTTACGCACGGAGCCTTGCGGGATCAGCCGGGACCTACCCAAACGGCCTCAGAACACGTCTTCGGGTCCGCAACCAAAAGGCGACGTCCATCAGGTTGGCAGACCCGCTCCAGTGGCTTGCAGGAGGGACGAACAGCGATGTGCCGTTACCCATCGCGAAGGTCGGAGCCATCCGCCGGAAGGCTCGGCCAGAAGGGGTCTCGCACACATGTTTACGGCGGAAGGCCCAACGGGCTTTGGTAGCAAAGTCTGATGCCTCCCGACGGCCTCCTCAGGCCGTGGCGGTCGCGGTCCTGTGTCACATCTGCCATCGCCCCACGCTCTTGGCCTGCCGCAACTGCGGCCGGCCGGCCTGTGACGAACATCTTGCAGGGAGTGTCTGTGTCGAATGCCGCGTGGGCCGGCGGGGATCGAGGCCCGGCGTGCAGGCCTAGGGAAGCGGATTAGAGAAGGCGTTTCGCGTCTTCCTTCTCGACCCCGAGCGCTTTGAGGGCGTACGTGAGGGCCTTCTGGCGGATCATGTCCCGGGTCTTGTCGTCGAGGAACTGCTCCATGATCAACGGCGCCTTCCGGGCGTACTGAACCGCGAACTCCGACCAATAGAACGGAGCGTTCTCGTCGTCGAGCTTCGCCGCGGCGTTGTACTGCTCCTCCGCCTCGTTGAATCGTCCCAGGTCGACGCAGAAGGAAGCGAGGGCATCGCGGTACTGCGGGTTCTCCCCGTCCAGCTCGATCGCCTTCTTGTACAGGCCCATGATCTCGTCGGGCTCCACCTTCGGGACGCCGAGGGCGGCCTCCGCCTTGCCGAAAAACGCGAGGGCACTGGCCGGATCCGCCTTCGTCGCCTTGTCGAAGTGCTTGTACGCGGAGTCGTAGTCGAGTTGGCCGAGGGCTTGTTCGCCGGCGGCGATGTCGGCTTCGGCGGCGGACGTCATGGCAACCGTCGCCGCAGAATCTCGGAGAGACAATAAAGATTGCCGTTGCATTCTCAATCGGGATGCGTGGCCTCGATCACACGATTGCAGGATGGTCCCGGAGCCAATCGAGGTCGCTCAGATACAGTTGACGGATGTCCGTGATCCCCTCGATTGCCATGATCACGCGTTCGAGGCCGAGGCCCCATGCAAGCACGGGCGCCTTCAGACCGAGCGGCGCCGTCACCTCGGGCCGGAAGACGCCGCTCCCGCCGAGCTCCATCCACCTCCCATCCGAGACCTGTCCTTCGGGCTCCATGCTCGGCTCCGTGTAGGGAAAGAACCCGGGTCGGAACTTCACGCGAGTGAAGCCGAGCCGCCGATAGAACGTTTCGATCGTGCCAATCAGTTGCGCGAGGTTCGCGCCGTCTTCCATCACGACGCCTTCAATCTGGTGAAATTCCGGCAGATGCTTCCAGTCGATCGCATCGGGACGGAAGTTGCGGCCGATGATGAACGCCTTCTGCGGTGGATCGGGATGCTCCGCGAGCCACTGCAAGGTGATCGGCGTCGTGTGGGACCGGAGGACGGCCCGCCCCGCCTCCTTGCGGTCCCACCGGTACCGCCATCCCGTGCTCCCGGTCCCCCCGCCGTCCTCGTGCGTCTTCGCGACGCGATCCACAATCCGCTCGTCCGGGAGCGGGACCGTCGAGGGCTTCGCGAGATAGAACGTGTCGAGCTGGTCCCGCGCCGGGTGGTCCTGCGGCTGGAACAAGGCGTCGAAGTTCCAGAAGGCCGCTTGGACGAAGTCCCCGTCAATCTCGGTGAAGCCCATGCTCAGGAAAATCCGACGGATCTTTTCGATGTATGCGCCGAGAACGTGTCTTTTCCCCGGCCGCACGAGTGGGGCGAAGGCCTTCGGATCGTACCGCCGGAAGTCCACGTTCCGCCATTTGCCGGAACGCAACAGATCCGTCGTCGGCTGAGCGACCTCCTCCTTGAGTTCGAGGCCGCCCACGAGGATCTTCTCTCCCGCCGCCGTGAGGGCGATTTCCCTTCGGACCGATTCGCGTTCCTTCACCAGTTCCCGTCGGGACTTCAGGTCGCGCAGCAGCCGGGGATCGATCGCGTCCTCCGGGAGTTCGTCCTTGGCGAGTCGGGCGAGGAGCTCTTCGTCCGGCCCTTTCCCGTCCGCCGCTTCTTTCCCCACCCCTGTGAGAATCACGACGCTCCCTTGGGGACCCTTGGAGACCTCCGCCCAACCCTTCCGGCGAAGCCATCCGAGGGCGACCGCGAGCTCTCCGTCGTCGAACCGACACGCGGCCTTCAGCTTCGGGACCGGGAGGCGACCGCCCGCTTTGATCAACGCCTTCAACGCCTTCCGTTCCGCCAGGGGCCGCCGGGCGACGTCGGGCCGTGCGAGTCGGTACGTGTGCACGACGCGCTCCTTCATCGTGACGAGACCTTTCGCCTGCAACCACGAGGCGGCGTTCATCACCTCGACGAGCTCGCGAAATTTTCCTGCAGCTCGCAGTTCCTCGGGGGTCGCCTTCTTACGCTTCTCGAGGGTGAGGAGGACCTTCTTCTCAAGATAGCTTAACTCCGCGGCAGAGGCCGGCATCCCGCGGCGCATGGGACCCTTTCGTTATATGTTTTTGTCGCGCGCCGCCGAGGTCCGCTCCCTCCCGGGGGACCGAGGATTCTCAAGGCTGAGAACTACGGCATTCCCTATATATGACAAAACGGAACATCGCACGCTCCAGTGAATCAGTCGACGCCTTCGAACGCCCGAGCGAGAGCCCGGAACGAGGTGCCCTAATGGAGGAACGCTTCCCCACGAACTACTCGGTCCTGTTGGCGGGCCCGCCGGGCGTGGGGAAATTCGAGTACCTGATCGCTCGCATCCGCGAGGACCTGCGGCTCGGCGAGCGCGTCGTGTTCGTGACCCTCGACATGCCGCCGAACGAGATCCGCGCGCGGGCGAAGGCGCTTCGCCTCGACCTGGGAGCGCACGAGGGAAAGCTGTTCGTTTTCGTCGACTGCTACAGCGCGACCTCGTCGGACCGACCCGAAGCGGCCCCGGGCAAGAAGACGTTCCTCGTCTCGAGCTTCAGCAACCTCGAGGGGATCGGCATGGCGATGAGCAAGGCCGCGCAGGAGCTGGGCACGCCGGTCCGGATCTACTTCTACACGATCTCGACCTTGTTCCTGCACAACTCGACGCAGGCGATCGCGAAGTTCTTCCAGATCGTCACCTCGCGGGCGAAGACGAACCTCGGTTTCATCCTGTACGCGGTCCACGAGGGCGTCCACGAACCGATGACGATGAACCTCCTCCGGTCCCTCGTCGA
>VBMC01000123.1 GCA_005879015.1 Methanobacteriota archaeon | reverse complement strand
TCGGAGCGGCGGATTGTCACGCCGGGCCCTTCCCTAAGGACCGCCATGTCGGCGGCATCGGAATCGCGATCCAAGACGGCTGGCGCGAAGCCGGCCTCGGCCGCCGGATGATGGAACGTGTGCTGGAATGGATGCGCTCGCGGAGTTTCGCCAAGGCGGAGTTGGCGGTCTTCGCCACGAACCATCGTGCGTGCCGTCTGTATGAATCCCTCGGCTTCGTCCAGGAAGGAGTCCGCCGTCGGCATGTCCGGATCCGGGGCGAGTTCGTCGACGAGGTCCTCATGGGCCTTTGGTTGGGACCGGAGCCCGCGTCCGCGGCACCGTGAGTCATCCTTAAGTGGCCGACCCGTCTTGCGACCCGGGGAGTTTTACATGGCACGACGCACGAATCGCGCAACGACGAGAAAGAAATCGACCCGCAGACCAGCCCAGGGAAAGACGCAGACGCCAGCGAGGCCGAGTGGGATGCGCACCGTGACGCCCTACCTGGTGATCGAAGGTGCATCGAAGGCGATCGAGTTCTACAAGAGGGCGTTCGGCGCGAAGGAGATCGACCGGTCTCCGATGCCCGATGGCACCCTCATGCACGCGACGATCCGGATCGGGGATTCCGTCATCATGATGTCCGATGAGTTCCCGGGCGGCGATTCGAAGAGTCCGACGCATGCGGGGGCGACGACCGTCAATCTGCACATCAACGCGAAGGACGTCGACAAACTTTGGAACCAGGCCTTGAACGCAGGGGCGAAACCGACGTTGCCGCTCGAGAACCAATTCTGGGGGGAACGATACGGCAAGCTCCAGGATCCGTTCGGCCACATCTGGTCCGTCTCGATGACCGTCAAGATGAGCGAGCAGGAGAAGGAAGCGAAGCGACAAGCGGCATTCGCGATGATGGGCGGTGGCGAGGCGTCGGGCTCCGAGAAATCGTGGACTTGATCGGACTCGGAATCTAGCTTTATACGCGCTCTTCGCTTGCACCGGCCCGTGACCGAGGAAGCCCTCCTGGCGAGGGACGTCCGGAAGGTGTACCGCAGCCGAAAGGGGCCGGGCGTCGAGGCGCTCCGGGGCGTGTCCCTCTCCATCCGTCGCGGGGAGCGAGTGGCCCTCCTCGGCCGGAATGGCGCAGGCAAGACGACGTTCCTGCGGATCGCCTCCACCCTGTTAATCCCGACATCCGGGAAGATTCATGCTTTCGGCTTCGACGTCATCGATGAACCGGAACGCGTGCGACCTCTCATCGCGGTCGTGCCGCAGGAAGGGAAGCCGTTCTTCCACCTCACGCCTCGTGAGCAGGTCTATTGCTACCTGCGCGCCCGAGGATTCGCTCGCGAGACCGCAAGGACGCGCTCCGAAGAGGCGCTCGCGAAGATGGGGCTCGAGGAGGTCGGTGACCGTCTCAGCGTCACCTTGAGTGGCGGACAGAGGCAACGCGCGATGGTCGCCACGGTGATGGCGACGGAGGCGCCACTCATGTTCTTGGACGAGCCGACAATCGGGCTCGATCCCTTTGCGCGACGAGCCGTGTGGGACATGCTCCGGGAACTCACGCAGAAAGGATCCACGGTCCTACTCACGACCCACTACCTCGACGAGGCCGAGGCGCTCTCCGAGCGGCTGTACATCGTCGAAGAAGGCCGCGTCCTTTTCGAAGGGACCGCGGAGAATGCGAAACGTCAGATCGGTGGGACGTTGCGTGTATCCATCGAGGACGGGGGCCACCAACGGAATCTGTTCGAGTCCTTCGGCCAGCTAGTCGAAGAGGGGAACGCCCTGTACGTGATCACAGGGCCGGAGCGGATCCACGAGATCATGGACCTGGCCCTTCGAAACCGCCTGTCGGCGACGGTGGGTCCGGTGACCCTCGAGGAGGCGTTCCTGACCATCGTCGGCCGATCGATCGACGCCGAGTGATCGCATGGCCCTTGGACTCCGTTGGTCCGGCTCCGGCGCCTTCTTCGCCACGGAGATGCGGGTGCAGCTCCACGAATGGCTCGCGATCGTGACCGGCACGCTGACGCCGGGTGCGCTGATCGTGTTCGTCGCCATCCTCGCGGCGGATCTGTTGCCGGTCACGTTGATCGGCGCACTCGTGTACTCGATGTTCCTGATCGGACAACGGGTCCTGAACGAGGCCGCGTACATCCGGATCGACCACAAACTGAACGAGCTGTACCACGCAAGCCCTCTTTCGCCGGAAGGATATTTCGTCGGAATCGCGGGAGGAATGCTGGTCGCCTATCTGCCGCCGAGCCTCGTCGTCCTCGGCATCTTGGAACTCATTCACCCGCTCGGCCTCGTGGCGGGCCTCACGCTCGCGGTGTGCCTCCTCGCCGTGTGGGCGATCTCGTCCACGATCGGTTACGTCGTCTCGACCCTGTTCAAGGACATGAAGACGATCTGGCCCTATTCGGCGCTGCTCACGAACCTGTTCGGCATCCTGCCGCCCGTGTTCTATCCCTTGAGCAAGGTGCCCATCGAGTGGCGGTCGCTTGTTTTGTTCGTCCCGACGAGCGCCGCCGCGATCCTTGTGAACGCGGCCGCTGGGCTTGAGCCGGTGACGCGGCAAGAGGGGACGGTCGCCGCGGTCGCCCTCGCCGTCGAAGCCGTGATCCTGTTCGTGTTCGGAATCTACTGGGCCCGGAGGATGGCCCGGGAGCGTTGACCTTGGCGTCCGACGTCCAGCTCCGTTCCCAGCCACAACGGGGGCGCGTGCTCCCCGCCTGGGCCTGGATCGGATGGAGGTGGGTCTGGCGCAGTCCCGCCGCGGCCATCGTGCCCCTCCTGCAGCCGTTCTTCTTCCTGTACTTCCTCTCCGTCATTGCGCCGCCGAAGTACTTCCCGTTGCAGGTCGCGGGTGCGATGCTCTTCTCGACGCAGAACATCGGCAGTTGGTGCCTGTCCGATTCCGCCGTATTCCGGATCGAGCTCCGGCTTCAGGACATCTTCGTTGCCTCGCCGCACGACAAGGTCCGGTATCTGTTCGGCGTCGCGTTCTCGAATCTCATCCCTGCGATGCCGGCCCTCGTCGTCCTCGGGGTCATCCTCGCGAACGTGACCTACGTCTCCCTCGGGGGATGGCTCGTGCTGATCGGATGCATCCTGACGATCTGGGTCCTCTATTCCGCCATCGGGATCGCGGTCTCGACCCGGCTCCGGAGCCAGCGGGAGGTCTGGCCGGTGGGCAACCTGCTCTTCACACTGCTCGGGATCCTGTCGCCCCTCTACTATCCGATCTCCATCCTCCCGCCCGTCTGGGGAGAGGTCGCGCGGCTCTTGCCCGCCACCTATGCCGCCCTGCTCGTCCAGGGGGCCCTGGGCCTCGGCGGCCCCGCCAACCTCGCCGTAGACGGAGGGCTTCTGGTCCTTTCCACCGCCGTGGGCCTCGCCGCGGCGTTGTGGCTGTACGAATGGCGGGAGCGATAGCCTAGGCGCTCCGTTTCGCGATCTTCGGGATGGCCACGGCAATCGCGGACCCAACTTCGCTGCAGCGGGCCTTGCCGCCGAGATCGTACGTGAGCGCCTTTCCCTCGGCCAGGTGGCGCTCGACGGCCGTCTCGACCGCGGCCGCGGCCTCCCGCAAGGCTGCGTCCTTCTTCCTTCGGCCGAGCCAGTCGAGCATCATCTGCGTCGCGAGGATCATGGCGATCGGATTCACCTCGTCCTTGCCCGCATGCTTGGGAGAGCTCCCGTGAATCGGCTCGAACATCGCGTGCGCGTCGCCGATGTTTCCCCCGGCGGCCATGCCCATCCCGCCTTGGAGGACCGCGGCGAGGTCGGTCGCAATGTCCCCGAAGACGTTCGACGTGACGGCGACGTCGTAGGCCTCCGGCGAACGGAGGAGCCATTGCTGGAACGCGTCGATGTATGCGTAATCCCGATGGACTCCTGGATAGTCCGGTGCAACCTCGTCGTAGATCCGCCGGAAGAGCTTGCATCCCGCCGTCACGTTCGACTTGTCCACGCACGTCACGCGGTGCGTTGCATCCGACGGCGCTCCCTTGCGCCGCGTCGAGAGCTCGAAGGCGTATCGGATCACCCGCTCCGCCCCCTTCCGCGTGATGATCCGCGAGTCGACCGCGAGTTCGTCGATCCCACCGCGGGAGAGAAACCCTCGGGCGGGCGTGTACAATCCTTCCGTGTTCTCCCGGACGATCACGAAGTCGACCTTGCCCGGCTCCCAAACCTGCTTGAAGTGTTCGTGGACCTTATGGAGGACGTTCGGGTAGAGTTTCGTCGGCCGGACGTTCGCGTACAGATCGAGGCCGAACCGCAGGCCGAAGACGACGCCCACGCCCGCGAGATCGCCGTTCGGCAGGGAGACGTCGGGAAGGCC
>VBMC01000122.1 GCA_005879015.1 Methanobacteriota archaeon | reverse complement strand
TTTTTCCAAGCTCCTGATCGATCGCCTGTTCAACGAAAGCGCGATTCACGATCGGTCCCTCGTTCAATCGAACGCCATGGTGGACCCACTGCCACACTTGAGAGCGGGCGATCTCCGCGGTCGCGGAGTCCTCCATCAAGTTCGAGATCGCAGCGGCTCCGACGCCCCGCAGCCACGATTCCAGGTACTGAAGGCCCACGTTCACGTTGCCCGCGATGCCGGCCTGGGTGATCGTCCCTCCCGGAATCCGAACGTCCAGGAGATCCTTCGCGGACACGCCCACATCCTCGCGGAGCAGGTCCACCTGGTTGGGCTTGGACTTCAGGATGCCGTCGAACACCGGCTTCGCCACCGGGACTAGATCCGGATGGGCCACCCACGTGCCATCGAAGCCGTCGTTCGCCTCCCGAATCTTGTCCTCCCGCACCTTCGCGAGCGCGATCTCGTTCGACTCCGGATCCTTGCGGCTCGGGATGAACGCGGCCATGCCGCCGATGGCGTGGGCCCCCCGACGATGGCACGTCCTCACGAGCAGGTTCGTATATGCCCGCATGAAGGGGACCGTCATCGTCACCTGGGCCCGATCCGGCAGGATGAACTCTTTCCGATCCCGGAACTTCTTGATGATGCTGAAGATGTAGTCCCACCGGCCCGCGTTAAGGCCCGCGGCGTGGTCCCGGAGTTCGTACAGAATCTCCTCCATCTCGAAGGCCGCCGGAATCGTCTCGATGAGGGCGGTGGCCTTCACGGAGCCGACCGGGATCCCGAGGGCTTTCTCCGCGAACCGGAACACCTCGTTCCAGACGCGGGCCTCCAGATGGCTCTCCATCTTCGGCAGGTAGAAGTACGGGCCGGTCCCGCGAGCCCGAAGCTCCTTCGCGTTGTGGAAAAAGTAGAGCCCGAAGTCCACCAGGCTCCCCGAGATCGGTACGCGATCGACGATCACGTGCTTCTCCGGCAGGTGCCAACCGCGGGGCCGAACCAGAAGGGTCGCGGTCTCCCGGTTCAGGCGGTATTCCTTTCCTTCGGGACTCGTGAATTGCAGGGTCCGCCGCACCGCATCGAGCAGGTTCAATTGGCCCTCGACGACGTTCCGCCACGCGGGCGTGTTCGCGTCCTCGAAATCGGCCATGAACACCTGGGCGCCCGAGTTCAGGGCATTGATCATAATCTTCCGATCGGTCGGCCCGGTGATCTCGACCCTTCGATCGTGCAAGTCTGTGGGAAGCGGTCCGACCTTCCACGACCCCTCACGGACAGAGCCGGTCTCCAGAAGGAAGTCGAGCATGTCGCCGCGATCGATCCGAACTTGGCGCTCAGCGCGGCGATGCAGGAGGTCCTGACGCGTCCGATCGAAGTGCCGATGCAGGTCCGCGAGGAACGCGATGGCTTCGCGGGTGAGAATCGCGCGGTCCCGTCCGATCATCGGTGCGCGGATCTCCGCGCCTTTGACGGTTGGAGCCTTCATGCGGTCTCGGCTCGACCCACCTCGGTTCGGCTTCGAGCCCTATCATCCTTTCGTACAGCTCGGGTGGCACCTGCATCCGCTGTTGAAGGACTGTTTTGGCCGCGGCGGAGGCCGTCGAGACGGACCGGCGAATGCCGGCTCAACCTCCTTCGCAAGAGGAGGCCTTTGGGGTGACCATGGAACACATGGAGCCAAAACCTATTGCCCTCGAGGCACATGGAGCCGCCACGGAGGCGGAACCGGGGGAAAGGACGATGACGACGCACGTGACGTTCGCGACTCGCTCTCCCGGGCCACTGCAGGATTTGACCTTGCGGCGCCCCGGCCTCGCGATCGACGCCTACCCGCTTGGCGGACTGCTTCTCCTTCGATGCGTCGGCAATGCGTCGGGCATCGAAAGCTCTCCGGAACTCCGAGGCTCAGGGCGCAAGATCCTTTACGAGGCTCGTTCCGGGGAGGAACTCACCCTGCTCCTGGACGGAGGGAAGGACGAAGAGGAGACGATCGCGTCCTTGGCGGCCCAGAACGCACACGTCGTCTCCCCGATCCGATGGCAGCGCGGGGAGGCCCTCATCACCTTGGTCCTCGAGGATGGGACGGACCCTCGCGCGCTCCTGGAGCGGTTTCCGGACGCGCGGCTCGTCTCGAAACGACGGCCTGCGGGGCGGCACGGGGCACGCAGCTCGTTGTCGTCGCCCCTCTTCCTCCCGAAGCTCACGGAAAAGCAGGCGCGTGCCCTTCTCGCGGCCTTCGAGGCCGGCTACTACGAATTTCCCCGGAACGTCACGACGGAGGATGTGAGCCTGTCCCTTGGAATCGCGCGAAGCACGTTCGAGCAACATCTGAACCGGGCGGAGCACCATGTGATCCGCGCCATGCTTCCGCTCGTCCGGATGCGGTCGGGTCGTCCGCCCGCAGAAGCCCTCGAAGTGTATTCAAAGTTCAGCCGGGAACTCGGGTTGTACGTGCAGCTGGAGGTCCTCGGCGACCGCGTCGCCAGCGTGCGTCTCGCGCGGTCCGCCCCCAAGGACAACGCGGGTTCCGATCATCCCTACCTGGCTCGCATCCTGGAGCACGTCCGGACGGGCAAGGACGATCTCACGGACATTCCCCTCCATCTCGAGGTCGGACCGTTCGAGCGGGAGGTCCTCGACTTTCTCCGGACGATTCCCGCGGGCCAGACGCTCACGTACGGCGAGATCGCGAGGCGGCTCGGCCGTCCGGGAGCGAGCCGCGCAGTCGGCACGGCGTGCGCGCGGAACCCGGCGGTCATCGTGATCCCCTGCCACCGAGTCGTCCCGAAATCCGGAGGCCTCGGCAACTATTCGAGCGAAGGCGGTCCGGAAACGAAGCGCAAACTGCTCGAGCGGGAGGGCGCGCGGATCCCCGAAGCGTCCGTGGCCTCATCCGAGATGGAGAATCCGAGAAATCCCGCCAAGCGGAGTGCACGGCCCCGCTCGACCTGAGTGGATTCATCCGAGCACAGGAAGGCCCGCGAGGCAAGGATTCAATCCCGATGAAGCCATAGAGGCGGTGATGGCGACGAAGAAGAAGCGGTCCAAGAAGGCCGCGAAGAAAAAGGCCTACTACTCCGGGCGGAAGGAGAAGCGCGCGAAGAAGAAATAGCCCGTTCGAACTCAGGGACGGGGAATCGCCCTCGGGTCGTCGTAGCGAAACGACTCGAGTTTTCCGCGCGGGACCGGGATGACGACGCGGGACACCATCCCGTGAAGCGAGTACGGGAGCCGGATGAGCCGCATCTCGCCCGAGGTCACCCACTCGTCGATCGCATAGCGGCGCGCGAATTCTCGGGCAATCGTCACGCGTTGCTTCCGTGTGAGTTGGAAGGCGGCCTCATCAAACACATGGATGTGGAATCCGCGGCCCGAGTACACGACTCGGAGACGGACCCACCGACGTTCCAGTTCGTCATAGAGGCCCGCCGCTTGTCTTCGAATCTCCTCGAACTCCCAGTCACAGAACGAGAGGCCTTGGTGCCGCGCCATCTTCGCGGCGATGTCGCCATGGATCGGACAATCGAGGTTCTCCGGATCCAAATCGAATGCCAGCTCCTGACCGCGAAAGAAGCGGCTCCGCCAAGCGTGGGCATAGTCCAGGTGAGCCCGTCGCGTCGCCTCCAGGCGCGCGTAGACGTTTCGATCGTAGTAGACGCCTTCCGGCAAGTATCGCAGGAGATAGGGCCGGAGCTCCCGCACGTCTTCGGCGTCGTCGATGGTGAGTGGGACGTTCTTGAGATGCCGGAATCGGGGCGGGTAGATCCCCGAGTGACGCCCGAGGATCAGCGCGTAGACCCGGCCGCCGGTCGGACGGGCCATCCAGCTCGCGGCCGCACGGTAGTCCATCTTCTCGGCGTAAAAGCGGTGACGCTCTGCGAGCGAGGCCGGTCGAAGATTTCCCGGAAGCTCGTACGTGGGCCGTACCACGCTGGGGAATCCGGCTCTCGGGTAAAAGCCTCCCTCGGGGAGCAGGGAGTGGATGGAAATCACGGGAGATCGTCGGGGTTCCATGCCAAGTGGGATCGTTCGTCCAGCGCGTCGAGGCGGGCCATGTCCGGCGACTTGATCTCGAATCCGAACACGTCCGCGTTCTCTCGAATTCGCTCCGGACGGACGGACTTCGGGATCACGACGAGGCCATGTTGAAGGCCCCAGCGGATCAGGATCTGCGCGGGTGTCCGACCATATTTCGCAGCGATTTCCTTGATGACGGGATCCTTGAGGCGCCGTCCCCTCGTGAGCGGGCTGTACGCCTCCAGCTGGATGTGATGCTTCTGGCCATACTCGAGGAGTTCTCGCTGAAAGAGGAACGGATGGAACTCGACCTGGTTCACCGATGGTGGGACCGGAGTTGCAGATAGGAGTT
>VBMC01000121.1 GCA_005879015.1 Methanobacteriota archaeon | reverse complement strand
CGCCGGCGGTGATGTAGCGTCCCGCATCCTTCGGGAAGAGCTTCGGGATCGGCATCGCCGTGAGGTCGACGTCGGAGGTGGCCTGCGTCATGAATTCCGCGCGCTCGACGAGGCGCGTGTCCTGCGGATGGGCCTGGGCCTCCAACAACTTCGGGAGGAACTCGTTCGGCTGGATGCCGAGGGCGCCCGCGACCCGTTCGCGGGTGGACCACAGGTTCGCGACCGCAGGGCCGCCCTCGAGGTTCGGGAGGAACACGGGGCGGCTCGGAGTCGCGAGGAAGTGCCGGGTCGCGCCGAGGTCCCTCTTGACGGATCCTTCGACGGTGACGACGTCGCGGCCGAATCGGTCGAGCCAAGTCCGGATCGCCATGAGAATCCCGCCCGCGGTATTGGAGGTTCGAATAGAAAGGTTGCGACGCGGTCGATCGTCCGATTCCTAGGGAGGCCGTAGCGGCGGAGGCGACCGGTCCGGTGGCTCCGGAGGCGGAGGTTCCATCTCGGACCGCTCCGGCCGCGAGAGGAAGACGATGACCACCGCGATGACGCCGACTACGAAGAGGAATCCGACGAAGGCCCCGAACCCGAGCGTCGCGAGGGCCTCGATTCGCACACCGTCGGGGGGCGGGGGCGGTGGCGGCGTCCTCGCGGGCAAGACCTGCATCCAGTTGGAGAGGGCATCGTTCCCCGCGCTCGCCTCTGCGGGCACGACGTTCTCCACGCGGATCGTGAGATTGTGCTCCCCGACCCCGACTGCGAGGAACTGCGGCGCGTGGACCAGGGCCGATGCACCCGGAGCGAGCGAGTCGGAAAGAGGCGTGACGCCGATTCGAACGACGTCTCCGTTCGGCCGCGAATCGATCAGCTCGACCGTCGCGGATACCGCGGCCGTGTCGCCCACGTTGACGACCGTCACCGTGACCTCGACGACGTCCCCCTCGTATGGCGGCACCGGGCTCACCACCGGGTTCGCGGGCCGGAGATCCGGCGCGAATTGCGCGAGGACCGGATGGACGGGATTCGCACCCGCGATGAGGAGCGTGGACGCCATGAGGATCCCGAAGAGAACCACGAGTCCCCCGCGTCGCCCCCAACGGAGCGGCGCGGACCACGCCCGGCCCACGGCTCGACATGCGGCCCCCGAGAATATTACTTTCGCGAATCGGTTGTGTTCATCCTTCCCCGGTATCGCGGATTCTTGGCCGAGAGTCTCCGCGGTGTGGGATTTTCTCTTCATCCCCAGAAGTCTTTATACGCGGCCTCGGTTCGGACGCTCGTGAGCCTCGAATCCGCGCGAAAGTTCGCCCTGCAGAATGCCGTTTTTCATGGAGGAAAAGCGGACGCCAAGGCGGTCCTTGGAAGGATGCTCGCAGAGGACGCGAGCCTGCGTGGACGCGCACAGGAAGTCGCGGACCACGTGGAGCGCGTCGTCGCGGACGTGAACCGCCTCCCTCCCGAGGTGCAGAGGGCAGAGCTGTCCGCAATCGCCCCGGAACTCCTCGAAAAGACGACGACCATCGTGGGCCCGAAGGAACTCCCTCCGCTCCCGAACGCCGTCGACGGCAAGGTCGTCCTTCGCCTCGCGCCGTACCCGAGCGGCCCCCTCCACATCGGGAACGCACGGGCGTTCGTCCTGAATGACGCGTACGCGAAGAAGTACCACGGCAAGCTCCTCCTCGTCTTCGACGACACGATCGGATCGGAAGACAAGCCCCTCCTCCCCGAGGCGTTCGACCAGGTCCGGGAAGGTCTGGACTGGGCCGGCGTCGAGTTCCACGAGGTCCTCTACAAGAGCGACCGCATCCCCCTGCACTACGAGTGGGCGGAGAAGCTCCTCTCGACGGGCGAGGCCTACGTCTGCGAGTGCGACGCGGAGACGCTCCGCAAGAACCGCGAGGCGATGAAAGCCTGCGTCCACCGCATCCAGAGCGTGGACGAGACGATCGCGATGTGGAAGGCGATGCTCGCCGGCGAATACGCCGAGGGGGAGGCCGTCGTCCGGCTCAAGACGGACATGGCGGACCCGAACCCGGCCTTCCGGGACCGCGTGCTGTTCCGGATCGCAGAGCGGGACCATCCGCGCGTGCGGGACCGCTACCGGGTGTGGCCGATGCTGGAGTTCTCCTGGGCCGTCGACGACGCCTTGCTCGGCGTGACGCACGTCCTGCGCGGGAAGGACCTTGTGATGGAGGACCAGATGGAGACGCGGATCTGGGACATCCTCGGAGTCAGGCGTCGACCGGAGTTCGTCCATTTCGGCATCCTGCGGTTCAAGGACCTGGAACTGTCGAAGTCCCGATATCGGAAGGAGATCGCCGCGGGCCACCTGACCGGGATCGACGACCCGAGGACGTGGTCCCTACAATCCCTGCGACGTCGGGGAATTCGACCGGCCGCCTTGAGGGAGTTCGTGCTCTCCTTCGGCCTGAGCCTGAACGACATCGAGGTGCCCGCGGAGACCTTGTACGCCGAGAACCGGAAAATGATCGACAAGGACGCGAACCGCTACTTCTTCGTCCCCGATCCCGTGGCGGTGGAGATCGCCGGCCTCCCGCCGATCGAACATGCGAAGGCGCCGCTCCACCCGGACTTCCCGGGCCGTGGCAATCGCACGATTCCGGTGGGTCCCAAGGTCCACGTCGCCACGGAGGATTTCGAGAAGTTCCGCGGCAAGGAGGTGCGCCTCAAGGACTTCTGTAACGTCGTCTTGGACCATCGGGCGCGCTTCGCCTCGATGGAAAACAAGGACATTCCGAAGATTCAGTGGGTCACGCACGGGGTCAACGTGCACCTCGTCCTGCCGGACGGATCCGAATCCCGAGGACTGGGCGAGCCCCTCGTGGCCTCCCTGAAAGTGGACGACGTCGTCCAGTTCGAGCGCGTGGGTTTCGCGCGGATCGATCACGTGAGCAAGGCCGAGGTTCGGGCGTTCTTCGCACACCGCTGACGATCGCTGCCTCAGGTTCCTGCGTTCGCTGTCTTCCTTCGTCGCAAAAGGCCCCAGCTGGTGAGCAGGCCCACCCCGCCAATCGCCGCGCTCACCGCGAGGAGGGTCCCGATGAACGGGAGCAGGGCCACGGACACGACGAGGGAGATCCAGGGAAGGATCCGTCGCATCCCGCGCTCTTTGAGGAGCCGGATCCCGGCGATTGACCCGATGACATACGTCAGGATCGCGGCACCGCTGGCCATCAGGAAGGCCGACACAAAGTCCACGTTCAGGAGGTAGAAGGCCGCGAGGCTCAGGAGGACCATGACGATCAAGAACACGAGCGAACGCCTCGGGGTACCGGTCTTTCGATCCACCTTGCCGAGCGTCTCCGGGAAGACGCCGTCCCGGGCGGCGGCGTAGTAGACCCTCGCCATCCCGGCCACGTAAGCGTTCACCGTGCCGAACGTGACGAAGACCGCGAGGAGGGCGACGAACATCCCGCCGTACGAACCGAAGGCGCCCGACATCATCGCGGCAAAGGGAGTGACGCCTCCCCCGACGGTGTAGGCCCCCGTGCCCACCGTGACGATGGCCACCGCGAGGTAGAGGGCACTGATCAGGATCACGCTGATGACCACGCTGCGGTGGAAGTCCCGCTCCGGATTCCGGAACTCTTCCGCCACGTTGGATGTGTTCTCGTATCCCAGATAGGACCACATGATGAGCGCGGCCGCGGTGCCGATGGAAGCGAGTCCGTTCGGGAGGATGGGCGTGTAGTTCGCGCTGGAAATCCTTGGAGCGGACACCACGACGGCGATCGCGAGGGCCGCGAGAATGGCGCCGACGGTCGCGACTTGCACGCGCCCGGTGAAACGGATTCCCAGGTAGTTGACGCCGAACGCCCCAATCAGGATGGCCGCCGCGACGAGGAACACGTCCAGGTTAGACAGCGGGAAGACGAACCTGAGGTACGAGGCGGCCGCCACGGTTGCCGCGGGGGCCCCCAAGACGGCCCAGGCCAGGAAGAGCCACGCGGTCGCCGCGCTCGCACCCCGGCCGAGGCCTTCCCGCGCGAAGGCATAGATTCCTCCCGACTCCGGGTTCCGGGCGGAGAGCTTCGCGAACGTGTAGGCGAAGGGATAGCTCGCGAGCGACAAGAGGATCCAGGAGATGATGGACGCAGGGCCCGCGATGCGAGCCGCGAGGCCGGGGATGACGAAGATGCCGGACCCCAGGAGCGAACTGACATAGATCGCGACGGCATGGCGAAGCGTGAGGACTCGGTGCAGGTCCGAAGGAGGCGGATTCTTCGTTTCACCGTCCCGCTCCATCCGTCCTCCTCCCGTTCTTCCTCAGGGGCGTCGATCCGCGCGGCGCCGATAGGACCACCTCATGCATAAGGCAATTGCCGGCCTCCGACGGTGGGGCAAAAACGCGGTCTGGCGGTGAAGCTTTCTAGTCGACTGTATTCTTCATCGGCATGGTCCATTTCTCGAAGCGTGTCCGCTCGATTGAGTCCTCGCCCACCGTCCACATCGGAGACCTCATCGCGG
>VBMC01000120.1 GCA_005879015.1 Methanobacteriota archaeon | reverse complement strand
CCTCGACCTCGGCAACCGTGAAGCCCTCCCGCCGATGTCGGTCGGGATGGCCCCGTGGGCTCCCGGTCCCATGATCATGGAGGAGATCCGGATGGAGGCTCTCCTGGGTCCACGTGGAGGCCAGCTTCTGCACCGCGGATTCCGGGAAGAAGTGAAGGATTCGGTAGGGAAGGGCCTCTCGATTCGGGGTCGTCAAGAGGAACCGTCCCTTCGGGCGGAGGATCCGGCTCGACTCCTGAAAGAGCCTCCTCGGATCGTCGAGGTGTTCGAGGACCTCCGTCGCTACGACGGCATCGAAGGAACCGTCTCGGAACGGGAGGGCTTCGGCGTCCGCCTGGAGCACGCGCATCCGGGCCGTCGCCGCGGGCGCTCGCGAAGACCTCCGCGTGTGCACGGCCTCGATCCGCGCTGGCAGGATATCCATCGAGACGACGTCGACCCCGGCGCCCTCGGAGAGGCCGATGGACAGGGCGCCCGAGCCGCAGCCCACGTCGAGGACCCGCGAGGCCGGCCGTCCGCGGGCCGCGAGGACCCCGGAGGCTACCAGCCGCTGTCGGGAGAAGTATTCCCAGGTCACATAGCGCGCGGGCCGGACCAGCTCGTAGAGGACCCGCTGGACCTCGTCTCCATGGGCCATGGTCGGGTCCACGGCCGCTGCGAAGCCGGGCGCGCGACATATACGTGTCGGCCTCGAGGACGGGGGCCTCGTCCGCGGCGCAAACCTATTGTCCTCTGGAGACCTTGCTTCCGTGCCACCGTGATGATTGAACCGACGCTGATCTGTGATGAATGATGGGCGATCTGAGTGGCCATCGGTTTGTCAAACCGACAGCGACGCGAAGACGGAGGTTTTTTAATGGCGAGAGCCCCATCGGAAAGGCGGGATGCGCTCATGGTGAGCGGCTTCGACCTGATCGGTCACAACCGCACGTTCCAGATCCACTGGGTCAAACGCGTCGTCGCGTATTTCATCGACCTGGCGGCCGTCTTCGCTCCGCTGTGGTCTTTCCTCTACATGCAAGGCATCCGAGCTCCCTGGGTGTACGGGATCTTCGGAGGGATCCTTCTCTTCGTGTACTCCACCTTTCTCGAGGCCATCTTCCGCACGACGATTGGAAAGTTCATCGTCGGCCTCGAGGTGCGATCCGTCCGCGGACCCATGACATTTTCGAAGGCCGTGGTGCGAAACATCCCGAAACTGTTCTGGTTCGCCTTCCCTCTCCTGGACACCCTGGCCGGCCTCGTGGTCGACGGCGATCCGCGGCAGCGTTGGTCCGACAACGTCCTCGGCACCACGGTCGCTCAGTCCCATCTCATTCACGTCCTGGAACATTCCTTCGACGCACCCTCCGCAGGCGGACGATAACCTCCGCGGCACGGTTATATCGTGGGCTCGTGATGCGCCTCCAGTGACTCCATGCTCTTCGTGATGCAACTGAGGGTCCTCCCCGGCCAGTGGGAGGAGGCGACCCGACTGTTCAAGCACCCCAAGCTCCCGAACAACGTGATGGTCCACGAGTTTCTCGGGCTCCTCGGCAAACCGGATGCGGTCGTGATCTTCGAGGCCCCGGACGCCTCGACCGCGGCGGACTTCATGGTCCAGTTCAGCCGCGTGACGGATGCCACGACGTCGCTGGCCCTCCCGATTGAAGAGTTCAAGTGGACTTGGTGACGACGCCTCCGCGAATCAGGGTCCCAGCCACTGGTAGACGACGGCGGCGAGGATGATCAGCGCCGCGGCAACGCCAAGCCAGGTCGGATTGCGAAGCTTCCGCTCCGGCTATTGTCTCAGCAAGGCAAACTCATCGAACCACGAGGGCGGTCGTGGCGAATGTACTCATTAGAGGAATTCCCAGGTACGGAAAAGCGCCGGCGTCGTGTTGGAGGGAGAGGGTCGACAACGCCGGCGCGTCATTCGCATGGAGGGCGCCTTCCTCCTCCCGACCGTTCGAAGGAGCCAGAGTATTAACGGGTTATTGTACGCTCGTGAAAGGATTCGGCAATTAGGGCTGAGAAAGCGAGCTCAAGCAATCCAGGGAAAACGAAGAAACGGGAAAAGAGGTTGGGGAGGGCCGGTGGGCCCTCATCAGGGTGTTTATGGCGTCGACCACGTCGTGGACTGGATCGAGCCGCCATCGCTCCAGAGCAAGTAGAACGTGTACGAGGTGGCTGCCGGCGTCAACGGGAGGTTGTTGCCCGTCACGCGGAAGCTGTCACCTTGGTTCACGGTCTTCTCGCCGCCGATGTCGGTCCAGTAGATCCGATAGACCACAGCGTTGATGGTCATCGTCGCGAACAGTCCACCCGTCGTCGGCATGGCGACCGCACTGCCGGTGTTGCTACCGACCTGCAGGTTCACCTTGTAGTTCGACGGGGACACGGACTGGGACGCTCCGGCGACGGTAATCGTCGCGTTTCCGCTGGCCTGGGTTACGGCTGCGAACGTCACGAGGGGTTTGTTCCCGCCCACGGGCGTGATCAGACCCGACACCATGACGTACAACACCGCGGCCAGTACCACCGTAATGGCGACCATCAGGATGGTCGCGATCACGGGAGACACCGCAGCTTCATCCTTGCGGATGACGCTCTTCATGGTATAGTCCTTCCTGGCAGCTTTCGCCGCCATGTCTGGACGGGGGGTCTTTCGCTCTTAAACGTGTCGTGGTTAATGTTCAACTCTGAGAACGACTTCATAAAGGAACCACGTCGACGTTCGGGAAAGGCCGATCGATGATAGGCCTCGCACGAAGGGACTTTCCCATACAAAGGTCCGTCGGTTCATCCCCCGAGCTCGATCGTCTCGTCGGAGACGAGGACGAGCATGTTCCGGATCTCCTCCGTCTCGTACTCTTGCATCGAGAAGATCACCGTGTAGGCCCCCCTCGAGCGAAGGTTGTTCACCAGGATGTGGAGGAATTCGCTCAGGATCTTCGTGTTGTTGTGGATCGCGAGGCTGTTGATCGAATCGAGGACCACGAGGGCGTTCCGTTCCGGGACGCGGCGGAGGAGGAACTCGACCTTCAGCATAATGTTCTCCAACATCGTCGGGCTCTCGACGATGATCGCGTGCGGATGCCGCTTCTCCTGCGACATCATGATCTGGCTGATGCAGTCGACGAACCAGATGTGGTCCATCGGGATTTCCAGGACCTCCAGGGCGTTGATGATGCTCTGGCTCGGGATCGTCGAGGTCACGTAGACGACCTCGAGGTCCTTCTTCATCGCGAATCGGTCGATCATCCCCTGGATGGCGTCGAAGTACTGTTCCGACTTCAGGCGCATGGCGATCGCGGACGACTCGGGCAGGGCGCGGAGTTTCTCCGAGACCTCGGCCGTCACGCTGATCTCACCCACCGCCGGTCACACTCCCGCCCTTCAGCAGGGGCACCAGCAGCACGCCGGACGTCGTCAGGTCGAGGACGTACTTCGCGCGGCTGTGCGTCGTGCCGCGCATCTTCACGATCTGCAAGGTGCGGAGGAGGTCGCCGCGGCGTTCCAAATTGCCCGTCACGATCACGCCGTCCGCGAGGGCCTCTTCGACCCCCCATTGGGAATACCCTTCCTCGGACGAACGGATCTCGGACACGAGCAAGGTCGTGCACCCTTTCGCGCTCAACACGGTCCCCAGGCGGAGCAGGAAGTCCCGGATCCTCTCTTGTTCTCGAATCCGATAGCAGACGGAGGTCACGGAGTCGAGGACGAGGCGTTTGATCTTCTGCTCCTCCACGAGGCCCGCGATCGTGTCCGCAAGGAGCCGCGTCTGGTCGAGGTCCAGGTCCTCCCTGTCGATGCCTAGTTTCTCGTACATCTTCGGCAGGTCCAGGAACTGCAACTTCCCCTGCCGTGCCAGGCGGTCGTCGAAGAAGTCGAACGGGATCACATTCTGGAGGAGCTTGTCCGTCGGTTCCGTGACGCTCAGGTAGAGGCTGTTCTCCCCGTTGATGGCGCCCCGAATCAGGAATTCGATGCAGATCGAGGTCTTGCCGGTCCCGACGGACCCGGAGATGAGGACCGTGTTCCCTCGAGGGATGCCTCCGTTCAGGATGTGGTCGATCGCGTCGATCCCGGTGACGCATCGCTCCCGCTCGCCGTCCGCATGCTCCTTCGTGGGCATCGATATGTGCGTGCCAACCCGGTGCGCGCTATATGAGATGAACGCGCTGAATATCAGATCGGAAAACAGAGGCCGGCCGGGAGGCGAGCTCC
Source organism: Methanobacteriota archaeon (assembly GCA_005879015.1). Taxonomy (GTDB): domain Archaea; phylum Thermoplasmatota; class Thermoplasmata; order RBG-16-68-12; family RBG-16-68-12; genus RBG-16-68-12. The sequence goes on along the minus strand of VBMC01000120.1, from coordinate 2,872 downwards.
GCCGGCGTGTCTCGGCCCGCGGGCCCTCTCAACCGTGGACGACCCGGAACGCGTGGTCCCAGCGGCCGAGCCGCTGGCCGACGAGGACCCAGAGGGGAACCGTCGCCTCGAGCCATCGTGCGCCCTCGATCCCTCCGACGTCGATGGCGCCGGGCCATCCGAACTCCTTCAGGATGCCGACGACCTTCTTCTTCGCGGCCTCGTCGTCCCCGCAGATGAGCATCTCGGGATTGCCTCCTGCGAACTTCGGGTCGACCATCTGCGTGTTCGGGACCGTATTGAAGCACTTCACGACCTTGGCCTCCGGGACTCGCCGTTGGACGCGTTCGCCGAGGGAATCGTTCGGGCCGATGAAGAGGCCCAGGTTCGATCCTTGGGAGCCGTCCAAGGCGTTCGTCGTGTCGATGATGACCTTGCCCGCCATGTTCGGCGGGCCCGCCAGCCGAAGGACCTCCTCCACCGCCCTGCCGAGGGACGCGAGGACGAGGATCTCCCCATGCTTCGCCGTTTCCTCGAACGTCCCCGTCGAGGCCTTCCCCTTCGTCTGCTTTTGCCACGTCACCAGCGCCTCGCTCTTCGGATTCCGCGAGGCGATTTTCACGTCATGACCGCGGCTGGCGAAGCCGCGTCCGAGTGCCTGCCCGACTTCGCCGCTACCTAGGATACCGACCTTCATGGCGCCCGCCTAGGCGGCGGTCTCATATCCCTCTTTGGAAACACGGGCGGCGACGTGCGCGCGGGTCGTCACGTATTTATCATGCGCACGAGGTAGGCACGGTCCATGGAGCCCGTCCTGCAGGTCGCCCTGGACCACATGCATCGGAAGCGGGCCCTCCTCGCGGCGAAGGAGGCCGTCGAGGGAGGGGCGGACTGGCTCGAGGCCGGGACGCCGCTGATCAAGTCCGAGGGGATGGAGGTCGTGCGTGAGTTGAAGAAATCCTTCCCTGGGAAGACGATCGTCGCCGACCTGAAGACGATGGATACCGGCGCCTTCGAGACGGAAATCGCGGCGAAGGCTGGGGCCGACGTGATCACCGTGATGGGCGTCACGGACGATGCGACGATCCTCGAAGCCGTCAAGGCGGCGCGTCGGTACGGCGCGAAGATCATGGTCGACCTCATGCGGGTCCCGGACAAGCCCGCCCGGGCGAAGGAGCTCGAGAAGCTCGGCGTCGACTATCTGAACATGCACGTGTCCATCGACGAGCAGATGATCGCCCGTACGCCCCTCCAAGAACTGAAGGCCGTCGCATCGGCCACCTCACTTCCCGTCGCGGTCGCGGGAGGCCTGACCTCGGAAACGGTCGCGCAGGCGGTCGCCGCGGGTGCGTCGATCGTGATCGTCGGCGGAGCGATCATCAAGGCGGAGAAAGTCGCGGACGCGACCCGGACGATCAAGAAGGCGATGCAAGGGCTCAAGGCGATATCGAGCGGTTCGTTCAAGAAATACACCGAGGCGGACGTTCGAGACGCCCTACGGAAAGTGTCCACCCCGAATCTCGCGGACGCGATGCAGAAACGAGGCGTGATGACGGGCCTCGTCCCGCGCATCAAGCACGGCGCGAAGCTGGTGGGTCGCGCGATCACCGTGAAGACGGTGGACGGGGATTGGGCGAAGCCGGTCGAGGCGATCGACCGAGCGAAGCCAGGCGATGTGATCGTGATCGACGTCGGCGGCGGACCGACCGCCGTCTGGGGAGAACTGGCGAGCCACTCGTGCCTCGTGAAGGGCGTGGCCGGCGTCGTGATCGACGGCGCCGTGCGGGACCTCGACACGATCCTGGAGCTCAACTTCCCCTGCTTCAGCCGCCACGTGGCGCCACACGCCGGGGAACCGAAAGGCCTCGGGGAAATCGGGAGCGAAATCGACTGCGGTGGCCAGAAGGTCCACGCGGGCGACTGGATCGTCGGGGACGAATCCGGACTCATCGTCGTGCCGCAGGAACAGGCGGTCGAGATGGCGAACCGCGCCATCGACGTCCTGGAGCGCGAGAACCGGATCCGGGAAGAGATTAAACGCGGCGGCACCCTGAGCTCCGTCCTGGAGCTCGAGAAGTGGGAACAGATCCGGTGAGGCCGTGGACCGGCAACGCGTCGAGGCGCTCCTTCGCGACTTGAAAGCGGGAAAGGTGACCGTAGGTCAGGCGATGGAGGCTCTGCGCGATCTGCCCTACGAAGACCTCGGCTTCGCAAAGCTCGATTCGCATCGGGATCTGCGCCGCGGCTTCCCCGAAGTGATCCTGTGCCTCGGCAAACCGCCGGAGCGCATCATCGAGATTGCCCGCCGGATGTCCGAATCGCACGGACTCGTCCTGGCGACGCGGGCCTCCCCGGATGTGCACGATCGCCTCCAGAAGGCCTTGACGGGGAAACGAGTCACCTACCATGACAAGGCGGCGATCGTCTCGATCGGCGATCCGCCGAAGGCCTCGCGGGGCTCCGTCCTCGTCGTGACCGCGGGGACCTCCGATATTCCCGTCGCGGAGGAGGCTGGCGTCACGGCGGAACTGATGGGTTGTCGAGTGACCCGCCTCTTCGATGTCGGCGTTGCGGGAGTCCATCGGGTCCTCGACCGCCAGGACCTCCTGAAGGAGGCCAAGGTGATCGTCGTCGTCGCCGGGATGGAAGGCGCCCTGCCCAGCGTCGTCGCGGGCCTCGTGAAGGTCCCGGTGATCGCCGTGCCGACGTCGGTCGGTTACGGGGCGAGCTTCGATGGGATGGCGGCCCTCCTCGGCATGATGAACTCCTGCGCGCCCGGGGTTGCGGTCGTGAACATCGACAACGGCTTCGGGGCAGGCTACCTGGCCAGCATGATGAACCGTTGAACTCAATACGGTCGGAACACGCTCACGTAGATCAGGCCGAGTGCGAT
>VBMC01000119.1 GCA_005879015.1 Methanobacteriota archaeon | reverse complement strand
ACGATCCTCTCCGAGCTCCTCGAAAAAGGCCCGATGCGCTTCGCCGCCCTGGAGAGGGGCACCGGCCTATCGTCGGCGACGTTGGTCCAGTATCTGCATCGCCTCTCGTCGGATGCATTGATCGAAGCGGCCGAGGACCGTCGGTATCGATTACGGGATCCGGGTGCCATCGAGATGCGGCTGTCGCTCTACCGCGAGCGATTCCCGGAGCTGCTCGCGGAGCCGGCTCGGCAGATTTTCGACCGGCCCGTTGAGGGCGATCGCTAGACCCGTCCGGGATAGTCTCGGATGTGAATCGTCCGCACATCGCCCTTCCGACCGAGCCTCAAGAGAGTGTCGTCCGCGGTGAACAGCGGAGAATCCAGTGCAGCGGCGAGCGCGACGTAGCTTGCGTCATAGATCGTGATTCTGTTTTGAAGGGACACGGCCACGGTCTGCTCGAAATACGCGCCAAACAAAGGCACGGTGACAATGTCGCTTCGGTCAAGGTCTCGAGCCGCTTCGATCAGTTCCGGATTACGGAATCGGCGAGAGAACGTGAGGGCATCCAAGACTTCATAGGGGAAGAGGGAGGGCACCCGGAGGGTGAGGCGACCTTCAATGAAGTCGGATTGGAGGGCAAGGGCGGCTCGGGTATGTGCCTCGTCGAGGAACCACTTGACGGCGACGCTAGCGTCGATGACGGCCAGGTCCATAGCGCGAATCCCGCACCTGCCGGATGAACGCCGTGCTGTCCCAACCGGAAGGGGCCCTTCGTCGAAGTCGGTCCATGCTGCGTGCGGCCTCGACCCGATTCCGTCGGGCCTCCCGATCGAGGACCTCACGGATCTTTCCCCGGAGGATTTCACTCCAGTTGATGCGTTCCAACCGGTCCATCTCGTGTTTCATCTTGTCGTCCACACGCAAGGTGACGAGGGGCACAGATTCTATACTGTATAGACAGTATATAAACCTCGCGAGGAGCGCGTCGAAGAGGGAAGGGAAAAGGGAGCGGTGCTGGGAATCTGCCGCTCCCGTACGGGTTCTACGGTGTGGACCCGGGCATCGTGTGCTTCTCGATGAGGAGGTACACGTTGTCCATCGTGCCGTCCTGGTTGACGTCCTCCGCGTGGTACTCGACGGAGATCCATTCGTGGGTGTCGGGCGTCCCGTCCTGGTTCGGATCCGTCATGCGCTCCGCCCGGAACGAGAGGTCGACCTTTTCCACGACGCCGTTCGAGTCCGCGTCGGTCCACTTGGCGTCGAGGCGCAGGTACGCGGTTTCCTCCGGCACGCCGTTCTGGTCCTGATCGAGGACCTCGGAGCCGCGGGCCGTGAGGGTCACGAGCTCCGGGTGGCCGTCATCGTTCGCGTCCGTCGCCTCCGCGTACGCCGCGAAGGCGGCCGTGTACTCCGGCACGCCGTCGTGGTTCGCGTCGCGGACCGCGCTCGCATGAATCGTCACGTTCGTGGATTCGAACGCGCCGTTCGAGTTCGCGTCCACCGCGAGGAGGTCGATCGTGGCGCCGCGGGTCTCATCGACGAGGCCGTCGCTGTTGAAGTCCAGCTCCTGCGTCGCGACCAGGTGCAGCTCGACCCGGTCCGGGTTCTGGTCCTCGATCGTGTTCAGGACGACGCCGTCCAGGGTCGCGAAGGAATGGTCCTCCGGATGGCCGTCGCTGTTCGCATCGACGAAGGCCTCGGCCCGGATCGTGAGGGTGGCCTTCTCGATGAGGCCGTTCGAGTTCTCGTCGAGGGCCTCCAAGCTCCCGTCGAGGCTCGCCCGGTATTCCGCGATGCCGTCCTGGTTCATGTCGCGCACGACCGCCCCGGTCAGCGTGATGCGGGCGACTTCCGGATGACCGTCGTCGTTCGCGTCCGTCGCGAGGGCGGTGACCGCGAGGGCCTTTCGGACCTCTAGGATGCCGTCCGAGTTCGGGTCCGCGCGGCCGTACAGGTAGATCCGGCCGTCGACCCGCTCCGGGAATCCGTTCGAGTTCGCGTCCGTCGCGGCGAAGGAGACCTCGATCCCGCGAGCGAGCTCGTCGAAGCCGTCGTTGTTCCGATCGAGCGCCTCGTATGCGGTCACGTTCACCTGGGCGGATTCGTTGTGCCCGTCGTTGTTCGAATCCCGGGTGCTCGCGGCCAGGTCGAGGGCCGCCCGGTACTGGATCGTGCCGTTGTCACCGATGTCGTAGGTCTGGTAGGCGTGCACCTCGAAGTCCGCCGAGTCCGGCGTCCCGTCGCTCGCTGTGTCGGTCATGCACAATTCGGCGTGCACCGTGCGGACGAACTCGGCGTTACCGTTCTCGTTACGGTCGAATCGCTGCTCGCCTGCGAAGGTCACCATGATGGACTCCGGCTTCTTGTCCCCGTTCGCGTCCTGGACGTTGAGGGTCCAGAGGCCTTGGGCCGTGTACTCGTGGACGTGGTCCTCGTTCGGGTCCGCGAAGGCCTCGATGCCCTGGCGGCCCGCGAGGGCATTGAACCTGCCGTCGGAGTCGTTGTCCCAGAGCTGGAAGTCCCGCGCGATCGTCATGCCGGCCTCCGGGATGCCATTCTTGTTGGCGTCAATGAGGCAGATGCCGAGCATGCGACCGTGGACGTACTCCGGGTGTCCGTCGTGGTTCGAGTCCGTCGCGGTGTATTCGTTCTTCCGGGTGCAGTTGCCGTCGTCGTTGGACGGCATGACGAAGTGCATCAGGTCGGGCGCACCGAGGACCTGGTCGGCGTCATGGGGGAGCACGCCGAGGCCGAAGGAATCGAGAGACGCATTCCCCAGGTCGCGGGCGGTCTCGTTGACCTCCCGCAAGGCGGGGACGTCCGCGTGAACGGGATCCGGGTTCCGGTCCGAGCTGGGTGCGGGGGTCGGCGTCGCGTTCGCGGGAGCGTCCGAGGGGCTCCGGGCGACGTCCGCACGGGGCGGGGCCGGCGTCGGACCGGGGGCGCTCGAGGCGGAGAGGACGCCGCG
>VBMC01000118.1:2484-7745 GCA_005879015.1 Methanobacteriota archaeon | reverse complement strand
AACGCAAGGTCCGCGGAGGCCGTGTGTCGAAGCTCCAGACGGACTTCGAACTCCATGCGAAGGAGATGAAGGACCTCGAGGCGAAACACGAACGCTGGGTGAAGTCGTCCTCGGCTCTCGAGGACCGCACGACACGGCTCAAGGCTCTCGAGGCCCGCGTGGCAGAGGTCCGAGACCAAGGGCAGATCGCCGCGAAGCTCGAGCCCGAAAGGGCCCTCCTGGAGAAGGAGACAGATGATCTGGATCGACTGCGCGAGGAACTGGACCGCCTGAAGGAGACGAAAGCGGCGCACCAGCAGCGGGAGACCGCCGCCCGCGCCGCCGAGCGGGAGTTCGCCGGGACGAGGGGCGATTGGAGGAGCGGGTGATGCGGATCGCCCGTGAACTCGAGTGGCTTGTGGACCGCAAGGACTTGGTACGGGAGCTGAGCGAGGAACAGGCCCGCGCGGAGAAGGCCCTCGCTCGAGTCCACGAGAAGGTCGCCTCGATCGATCAGGATTCGTTTGTTCTCACGGAACACAAGAGACAGCTGGAGCAACTGAAGGACGACCTTCGTCAGGAGGCGGACGACAGCCACCGCCTCATTCAGCCTCTCGACGATGCAAAGATCGAGGCGCTGCGGCAGCTCGACGCCGTGCCCTTCACGGATCAGAACGAGAAGCGCCTGGGGATGATCGGTCAATCGGTCCTCGAAAAGGCGGCGAAGAGAAAGCGGCTCGATGAACTCGCGATCCTCCTGCGCCAGGTTGGCGACGTGGGCGCTCGACTCGCCGATCTGGAATTGCAGCGAAAGGCGCTCGAGACGGAGCGGGCGGCTCTCGAGACGGACCTCGCGGGGCTCCGGTCCTCGGAGGACATATTCGTCGCCTCGAAGGCGAGGCTCGAGACCCTCCAGGGCGAACTCGACGCCGAACGGAAGGCGTGGCATCTCCTCGAGGGACAGGCGAAGGCTCTAAAGGAACAGATTGCGGCCCTGGAAGCGGACGCGAAGAAACTGAAGGAGTCGGAACGCCAGCGAGAGTCGCTCCGAGGGGAACTGGAGATCTACGATGTCCTCGTCAATCGCGTGTTCCACAAGCGCGGTGTCGTCATGTATGCCGTCGATCAGCTCCTCCCCGAACTCGAGATCGAGGCGTCGAAGAACCTCTCCGAGCTCACGGACAGCCGGTTCGGGCGGATCCGCCTGGAGACGTACGAGGAGGGACGGGGCCATGGGATCCGCATCCTGGTCCAGGGCGTCGACGGGCAGTGGCACGACGTGGCCGAGTTCAGCGGCGGCGAGAAGACGCAGATCAACGCGGCCCTGCGTTTCGCCATCGCCCGGGAACTCGCGTCGATGCCGCAGATCGGCCGCACCTTCGGGCGCATGAAGACGCTGTTCATCGACGAAGGAGACCTGGGTTCCCTGGACACGGAGGTCTCGCGGGAGCTCTTCGTCCAGAAGCTCCTGAGGATGGGCGAGGTCTTCGAGAAGGTCATCCTGATCACCCACCTCGCCGAGGTCGCGGACAAGTTCCCCGGCCGGATCCGCGTCACGATGACGCCGAACCAGGAGTCGCGGGCGGAAGTCCTCGCATGAGTTACGTGGACGACATGCGTCGGGAGCTCGAGCTCCTCGTGAAGCACCACCGGGACGTGCCCCTACCGCCGGAGGAAGTCCCGGACTTCCGCACCTTCCAATGTGCCGACCCCGCGAAGGAGATGATCGCGGTCGATGGCTCCTATTCCTTCCTGCTGAACCTCTCGAGCTGGTGGCTCGCCCTCATCTCCGTCGGCCTGCTGCGGTACGCGTTCGACGGGCACGCGTTCCGGCGGAAGGACTGGCGGCTCGTGCAGCGCATGGTCGGCGTTTCGACGTTCGAGGAGTTCGTCGCGACCCAGGACGAACTGCATCGCTCCCTGTTCGAATTCACGAAGGAACGACGGGAGGAGCAGCCGCGGGACATGGTGAATGAATACCGCCGGCTGATCGAAGGACAGACCGCGATCAACTTCGCGGACGACCTCGAGAATTGCATCGTCGCCGTCGACGGCACGTTGTCCGAGTTCCCGAAGCAGTTCTCCGTGATGGAGCGGCTCCTCCAGGTGTGCGAGAAGCGCGGGCATCTCCTCGTCGGGATCTCGAAGGACAGCCAGCTGCACGCGTTCGGACACGCGCTGACGGACGAGGAGCTCATGGCCCGGTGCCAGGACCGGCTGCCGCACGACGCCCTCGCGTATGCGCGTGCGCCGAAGGCCGCGGAAGCGCTCAAGGAGGGCCTCCTCTATGGGGACATCTATTACGCCCGGTTGCATCCGAGGGCGCGGAAGTGGTTCCGCGTGGACCTGGGCACGTTCCGCGACCGACCCGACGAGGCGTTCGGCCAGCTCGCGGCGTACGGGAAGAGCCTCGTGTCCGTCGGATATCCGTGGCCCCTCATCGAGGCGCACCGCATGGCGGTGACCGTGCGGCAACTCAAGCCGGTCTACCAGGAGAGCGTGCTGAAGATGGCCCTCCGCATGGGCCTCGACGTCCGCACGATCCTGGACGGGCTCACCCAGGTCGAGGGGCGGAAGCGGAGCGCGTTTCACGAGTACCTGGACAAGGTCGCGAGGGACCTGCGATGAAGATCGGGGAGATCGTCGCCGCGTCCGTGATCGAGGGTCTGGTCGCGAAGCTCCAGCTCGGGAATCCCGAGGAGCTGAAGATCGCCTTCCCCGTCATCGTCGAAGGCGCCCGGTACGATTTCTACTGCCTCGTCGAGGACGTCCTGAACGAGGAGAGCGACATCGCGGACCAGCTCGCGGGTTCCACGATCGCGGACGTGATCGTCCCCCGGCCGGAGACGCACGAGGGATACGGCGGTCCCATCTTCTACAGCAAGGCGAAACTCCGGATGATCCAGCTCGTGGACCGGGAGACGAAGAAGCTGAGCGAGCCGCAGACGATCCCGCCGTACTTCTCCGCGTGCCGCCACGCGACCCGGGTCGACGTGGAACGGATCTACGAGATCACGGACACGTCCGCGACCTTGGGGACGATCACGGGGGTCGAGCCGTTCCACGTGCAGTTGGACATGAAGAAGCTGGCGGAGAAGCCCTTTGCGATCTTCGGACGCACCGGCACCGGAAAATCGATCCTGAACAAGCTCGTGTGTGCCGGGATCATCTCGCGCGACGCCGGCTCCGTCCTCATCTTCGACATGCACGGCGAATACGGCGTCTTCAGTGCGACCGACAACACGGAAGGCCTGAAGTTCTTCTTCCCCGGAAAGGTCGAGATCCTCTCCCTCGATCCGAAGAACAAGGAGGCGAGGCCGTTCGTCCTCGACCCGAGGGAGATCACGCCAGAGGACCTCATCGTCGCCCTGCAGGACCTCACGGCACCCATGGTGGACACGCTCTACGAGATCGCGAAAGGACGCGCCGGGCGCGACCTGATCTCGACCGTGAAGGAGTCTTCGATGGAGGTCCTCGGGTCCGAGCGGGCCCATGAGATGTCCCTCCAAGGGCTCAAGCGCCGGATCGGTCGCCTCGACCGCCTCCCGTTCCTCAAGGAGACGAAGGAGGGCAAGGACGCGTTCCACCACATCCTCGCGGCGATCCGGGAAGGGAAGAGCGTCGTCCTCGACTTCGGAGATTACGGCACGGACCAAATGGTGTACCTGTTCGTCGCGAACGTGATCTCCCGCCGGCTGTTCGACCTGTACACGGAGAGGAACGCGGAGTTCCCGCGGCTCCTCCTGTTCCTGGAGGAGGCCCACAAGTTCCTCGACCCCGCGATCGCGGACCTCGCGCCGACGTTCAGCCGCCTCGCGCGGGAGACGCGGAAGTTCAACCTGATCCTCGCCCTCGTCGACCAGCGGCCGTCCCGCATCTCGGACGAGGTGCGCAGCCAGCTCGCGAACCGCCTCGTCATGTCCCTGAAGGAACCCTCCGACGTCGAAGCCGCCCTCGCCGGCGTGCCGGACAAGAAGATGTGGGAGAACATCATCGCGAAGCTGCCCTTGCGGACGGTCGCCGTGATCGGCGACGCGATCCGCATCCCGACCGTGATCGACGTGCTCGACTACGACAACGAGAACGTGCGGGAGCACATCCTCGGCGCCGGGGTGGTCGACGAAGGACGGCTGCAAGAAATCGCGAAGCGCGCGGACGACGTGTTCGGCCGCGGCTAGTCCTCTCGTGCGGCGCCAGAGAACGCCCGCGCTGTTTATTTATAGGGCGAGCCGAATCGAACCGCAATGGCCGCTGCCGCCCTCCCCGGGTTGAACTTCGGACCCGAGGTCACGTACATCCTCGCGGCGATCCTGATCATCACGGGCCTCGCCCTCGCCTTCTACGGCCATGGTCTCTGGACGACCGTCATGTCCATGATCGGCGCCCTCCTCGGGAGCGCGGTCGGATTCCTGTTCGGCGCGGCCCTCGGCGGCGTGGTGGCCGGGCTCGTCCTGGCGCTCGTCGGCGCGGTGATCGGGAGCATCCTGTTCACGAAACTCGTGAAGGTAGCCCTCGCCTTCCTGGTCGGCCTGCTCGCGGCCGCGGTCGTGTACGGCCTGCTCGGCGGCTCGGCGCGGTTCACGGAAGGCCGTCTGGATTCCGCTTTAATCGGTGCCTTGCTCGTCCTCATCGTGGTCTTCGGAATCTCGTATTATTTCATTGACGACATCATCGGGATCATCACGGCCGCCATCGGAGGACTCCTCCTCGCCCTGGGCCTCTATCTCTTGAATGCCGGCACGCTGACGGCGGGACTCGCCGGCCTTGGCGTGTTTCTGCTCGGTGCGCTCGTGCAGACCGCGACGATCAAGAAGAAACAACGGGCTCGGACGCGCGCGGCCGCGACCCCGCCTCCGCCCCCGCCGCCACCGCCTTCTTTGTGAGATCGGGATTCAGACCCGGGGCACGCGTCCCTGGACCACTTCGCTGATCCACTGCGTGATCTTTCGGTACGCCTCTCGCCCCCTTTCCGTCAACGCGATCCGGACGTGCCCGTCGGCACCATCCTCGAGCACAATGAGATCGTGGGCCCGCATCCAATCGAGGTACCGCGTGAGGATGTCGTAGTTCACATTCGAACCGACCTGGAGATGCGTCCGAAGCATCGGACCGTTCGTCTCCCAGAGGCGATCGAGGATCCGTGCGACGACGTACAGGTCGGGGCGATCCATGTCGGCCACATGTCACCCCGACAGGATCCGCCACAGCTCTGCCTCGATCGTCGCTCGACGTTCCTCCCAGCTCCGGCGGTCCCGGTCATCCTGATCCTGGATCTCGCGGAT
>VBMC01000118.1:0-2326 GCA_005879015.1 Methanobacteriota archaeon | reverse complement strand
TCGAGCCCCGCCCGAGGTTCCCCCCCGCTCGAACCGGGAAGGGTCTGCCTCACCCACGCCGCGCGATAGAAATCCGCATCCTGCTGGAGCTCCCGGATCCTCGGAGAACGGCGCAGATACACAAGCCAAGAGCCCAGGACGACCGTGAGTCCGGACAAGAAAAAGGCCAAGATCGCGCCCGACACGAGGGGGTCGGGCAGCTGAATCGGGACCTCCATCGCAAAGCCCACGAACACGACGACCCAGACGATGAGGCCCGCGAAGAGGACGAGCCCAATCGCATTCTGCCGCGCTTCGCGCTCGTAGTCGAGGGCCTCTTGGGCAAGACGCTGGGCCTCGCTGAGCCCTTCCAGAAGAAGAGATCGCACGTCCGCCGGAGGAAGAGTTCCGAGCGGTGGATTGACGAGGAGTGGGGCGACTCGGGAACGGGCGAAACCGCGGGCCCGCAAGTGGATTGCGATGCTGACCCCGACGGCGATGAATGCTAGGTAGCTGATGAGGCCGGTGATCAGGACGATGCTCCATCCCACGCTCGTCGCGTCCACTCCGTATCGGATCTCGGTGCCGCGCGGACCCCCGCGGATCCGGAGCTTGAGTTGGGCGATCGAGTCGACCTTCACGCGGAGGACGTCCTTGACGACCTCGACGGGATAGCCGATCGCCCGGATCCGATACGCCAGGTCGCGCCGCACCGCATCGGGAGGCGCGGGGACCACCGCGAGGAGCGGTTTCCGGAGGGCCCACGTGGCCAGGACGACGAGGAGGACCACCGCTCCTCCGAAGAGGATGACGAAGAAACTCAGGTCGGCCATCGCATCCCTTGGAGGACCAACATCCGGAGCGTTCTTGAGGGTAACTCCGCGACGCGGAGTCTTCCTGGGTACTTTCGCTCACCCCTCCCCTCCGCCTCCGACTTTATACCGCCATCGCCATCGAATCCGGGGAGGATTCCATCGCGCTCGTCATCGAGCCCGCCATGGTCCCGGTCCCGGAGCTCCGGGCGATCTCGCGGCCCGCCCTCACGACCTCCGTGCCTACCCTGGACCGGATCCTTGGGTCCTTCGACGCGGGCAAGGTCACCCTGATCGACAGCGGCTCCGACTTCGTGTTCCACCTGACGACCCTCCTCTGCGTCCGCGCGGTCATGGAAGGTCACGAGGTCGTCTTCCTCGACGGCGGGAACTCCGTGGACCCGCACGGCATGGTCGCCCTCGGGAAGCGGGCCGGGCTCACGCGGGAGGAGATCCTGCCCCGGGTGCACGTGGCCCGGGCGTTCACCTGCCACCAGATGACCACATTAATATTGGATATGCTGGATAAAAAAATCGAGGAGACCCAGGCCGGTCTCGTCGTCCTCGCCTGCCTCCCAACGATGTACCTGGACGAGGACGTCGAACTGCGGGAGGCCCACCAGCTGTTCCAGCGGTCCATGCGGGCGGCCCGCCAGACGATCGGAGAGCGGGAGGTCGTCGGGTTCGTGACGAACGCGGGTCTGGCAAAGCTGTACCGGCGCCGGTCCATCCGGCGGCAGCTGTACGAGAGCGCGGACCGCGTGATCCGGGTGACGCACCGCAAGGGAGGCGTTCGGATCGATCGCCTCGACACGGGGACGTCGGAATGGTACGCCTCCGTGCCTCCGGACCAGATGACCCTGGACGACTTCGACCACGCCCAACCGCGGATCCTCGGCCTCGAGACGAACGGCGGCTGGCGGGGGATCCGGGCCGCGGGCCACTTGCGCCTCGGATGGTAGAGAGAGGTCTTCGTTGTCGTGGGCTTTCCTCACACAGATTGATATATCGGTATTCCAATATCGCTTTGTCGATACCCATGTGGCCCTTCGGATGGAAGATGCACGGGCGGAGAGGTCTGCGGATGTGGACGCTCTCCCTGATCGCTCGCGGCCCCAAGAACGGGGCGGAAATCGTGGACGCGATCGAGCAGATGACCCAGGGTTGGTGGCGGCCGTCCCCGGGCTCGATCTATCCGCTCCTGGCGGAGCTGCAGCAAGAGGGGCTCGTCCAGAAGCGGGACAACGGGCGGTACGAGCTGAACCCGAAGGTCCGGGACGAGTTCGAAGGGATCCCGGGCGTCGGTCGGCGTCGGCCACAGGGGGTTGCGGAGATGTTGAGCGAAATGGACGGATTCGTCTCGTACCTGGAGGACTTGAGGACCTCGGACGCGTCGAAGTTGGGACCGCATCGCGACGGCATCCGGAAAATCGCGGATCGCTTGCGCGCCGTCGCGGAGGGAGGGGGAAGTGCATGAGTGCACCCGCGTGGGGCCATCCGCGCCGCTGGATCGGCTGGGGATTCGCGTTCCTCCT
>VBMC01000080.1 GCA_005879015.1 Methanobacteriota archaeon | reverse complement strand
CGAATGAGAGGATCGCGGCCACCACGACTTCGAGAAGAATGAGGAGCGCGGAGATCGTGGGTGATATGGTCCGCATGCTGGCAACGTAGAGCATGAGCGGAACGAACGTCGGGACGAGACCCAAGTAAACGATGCCAAGCCAACCCGTCGTACTCGCCGGCCAAGGCCAACCGATGACGAAGAGGGGAAGGGTCGCGAACGCCGCGGTCGTCACGAGGATTGCAGCCGTCAGGGCGACGTAGTCACCTCCCTGGTCTACCCGCCATTTCAATCCAGCCACGTAGAAGGCCCAGACAAGGCCGGCGACGAAGACGAGGAGGTCCCCCGCGAACTGACCGCCGGCGAGGCTGCTCGGATTCAATTTCGTGGCTAGCACCACCACGCCGAAAACGCCAACCAGGATGCCCGCCACTTTCGAGCCCGTCACGGCCTCGCGGAAAAACAAGACCATCAGGATGGCGATGAACACGACGTTGACGTTCACGAGGAGCGCCGTCTTCGACGCGGTCGTGAGAACGATTCCCTCGTTCTGGAGGTCGAACCCGATCGCATTAACTAGGCCGAGGGCCCAGACGATCGGTTCGCGAAAGACCTGGAAATCGAGGCGTCGTATGCCAACCAAGACGACGAAGCCGAGGGCCCCACCGAGGGCCATCCGGGCGAAAGTCAGGAAGAGCGGGTCCACGGTGCCGACGGTGAGCTTGCTCCCGGGGAACGACGTGCCCCAGAGGACGCTCGCGAGGAGGATGAGCGTGTAGTCCCGGCGGCGAGAGCCCACCTTCACCCGGAACTGCCGAGGGGTGTTGAGCCTTTGCCCCGCCAGTCACGGGAACTGCAATAGCCTACCTGAGGACCACCCGAACCGAAGAAACCCTTAAGGGGAATTTCGCCAATCTGGTGACGACGGGGCGTGGTGTGGTAGGGAGGTGCGCCGTCATCATCGACGCCCGCGGGGAGGAGAGAGCCAACGGTCCGATTTGAACGGAATCACGGTGGTCCAGGGGTCACAATGATTCCGCGACTCTCCTCGGAAATCCCTGCCACCTCGAAGGATTTCGTACGCGAAACACGGAGGAGATGACATGGTACAACCAGTCGAGCCGGAGCCGACACCGACGACCGGAGGCATGAGTGGACGGACCAAACTGATCGCGGTGACTGTCGTCGCCGTGCTTATCGTGGGAATCACCTCCGGGATCGTCTATGTGCTCAGCCAGACGCCCAGTTCGCTGGCCGGGATCGTCAGGGTCGGATTTTCAATTTCCCTCACGGGACAGTACAATGTCGAGGGCAAGAACTCATTGACCGGCATCGAAACCGCCGCCAAGTGGATCAATGACCACGGTGGAGTGGAGGTCAACGGAAAAGCCTACGGCCTTGATCTCGACTACTACGATGATGCCAGCGACCCGACAAACGTCGTGAACCTGTACCCCAGAATTATCACACAAGACAATGCACAGTTCCTCCTGGCTCCGTACAGCAGCGCGCTCACGGGAGCTGCGGCCCCGTTGGCAGACCAGTACGATCGCATTCTCCTGTCCCACGGCGGCTCATCGAACACCCTGTGGACCAAAGGCTATCGAAACCTCGTCGAAGTGCTGAGTCCGGCGACGACGTATCTTGATGGACCCCTGGATTGGATCAAACTGAACCATCCGACGGACAAGATCGCGTACCTCTATGCGGATGATGCCTTCTCCATCGTGGCGGGACGGGCCGCCGTCGCGCACGGTCAACAACTAGGTCTCGCAATGGCGTCCAATCAGACCTACCCGAACAAGGGAACCACGGACTTCCACACCCAGCTCAACGCCGCGATCGCGGCCGGGGCCGATGACCTCATCGGAGGTGGCCATTTCCAAGACGGGCAGGCGATCGTGAGCCAGCTCAGTTCCGTCAATTGGAAGCCGAAAATCGTTTCTCTCCTCGTTGCCGTGACGGAACCCTCGTTCCAGTCGGGCCTCGGGGCGGCCGCTAACAATGTCACGGGACCTTCCCAATGGGAGTCTGCGGTAAACTACACGCCGGCTCTGGCCGCGACCCAAGGCTTCACGTGGTTCGGACCTTCCTCGGCGGATTTCACCACGCTCTACAAATCCATCCATTCGGACCTGGCGCCAACGTACCACTCCGGCGAGGCGGCGGGGAGCCTACTCATCCTGGTCAAGGCGATCGAAACCGCGAACAGCCTGAACACGACCGCCGTGCGACAAGCTCTCGCCCAGATGAAGGTCATGACCTTCTTCGGAGGGTTTCAAGTCGATTCGACGGGGCTCCAAATCGCGCATACGATGGTCCTCGTACAGTGGCAGGACGGGCAACTAAAGGTCGTTCAGCCGGCCAACGTCGCACAGTCATCCGTCCGTTATCCGTACCTCCCGTAGGGCGGGCGCCCGCCGCCGAGATCTGGGGGGACGATGGCGGACCTTGGGCTCGTCGTGGCGGACCTCGTCGTCGGCCTCATGCTGGGTTGCGTCTTCGCCGTGATCGCGCATGGCCTGAACGTGATCTGGGGGGTGACGAAGGTCGTCAACGTCGCCCACGGGGAATTCATCATGTTGGGCGCGTACGGCGCATACTATCTGAACGTCTACCTGGGGTTCAACCCCGTCCTGAGCGTCCCGGTGGATGCGGCGATTGGAATCGGGGTCGGTTTCCTCTTCTACTTCGGATTGCTCCATCGAGAACTCCGGGGCAAGGAGGCGATCACGCGCGAGAGCGAAATGGTGACGTTGGTCGCGACGTTCGGTTTGAGCCTTGTCATCAGCAACGCAGCGCTCGCGATCTTCAAAGGCGACGCCGTCGGCATCCGGTGGGCTCCCGAGACCCTCGACCTGGGCCCCTTTGACGTGGCGCTCGGAGGTTTGTACGTAGCAATCTCTTCCGTCGCCATCATCGCGATCTCCGACCTGTTCCTGTCCCGGACCTATCTGGGCAATGCGATTCGCGCGTACAGCCAGGATATCGGGGCTGCGCAGCTCATGGGAATCAACCCGGCTCGAATCGCGGCGATTGCTACCGCAATTGGATTTGCGTTGACCATGGCCGGCGGTGCCCTGCTCACGGTCTGGCTCCCGGTCGGGATTACCCCACTCATCGGCGCGACCTACGCTCCCATCAGCTTCGTGATCGTCGTCCTCGGAGGTCCCGGGAAAATGTGGGGCAGCCTCCTCGGTGGGCTCACCCTCGGGATTCTGATCGATGTCCTCCCAGCGTTTGGCATCTCCGCGAGCATTGCGGTGGCGGTAGCCTTCCTCGTCCTCATCCCCGTCCTCCTCTTCGCCCGCGAGGGAATCCTCCGATGAGGATCCCTCGGATGCGATTTCCCACCTTCGGGCCGACCTTGTATGGACTCGCCCTCGTGATGGTTGTCCTTGGCGTTGCGACTCCGTTTCTCCCGATTATTGTAAAGGTCCAGCTGATCAATTTTCTCCTCTTCGTCGGCCTCGCGTATGCACTCAACTTCATGACGGGGCTAACGGGGTACGTGAGCTTCGGTCATGCCATTTTCATGGGCATCGGGGCCTACGCCCTCGGGGGCGGGATCGACCGCCTTGGTTTCCCTCCGTTGCTGGGCGTGATCCTGGGGGCAGGCCTCGGAGCTGCGTTCGCGGTCGGGATCGGCTTGGTGACGCTGAGATTCCGCGGCGTGTATTTCGCGATCACGACCCTCGTCCTCTTCCTCGCGGCGAAGAACATCGTCCCCGAGATCTCTCAACTCGGAGGAGGCGTCGGAATCTTCATGAACCTCGGGTTCCAACCGCTCGCCGAGTTCTATACGATTTGGACGATCGTCGTCCTTGAAATCGGCCTTACGTATTGGGTGACGCACGGGCGCCTCGGATACGGGCTGCGGGCCATCAAGAGCGACGAAGATGCGGCGAAAACGGTCGGTGTAAACGCTTCGCGTTTGAAGTTGACCGTATTCGGCATCAGCGGCATGTTCGCGGGGGCCACGGGTGCCGTTTACGCCTGGACCCTTTCGGCTGTCCTACCCGACACGGGATTCGACATCACCTATTCACTGCGAATGCTCGCGATGATCATCATCGGCGGGGCTGGGACGTTACTCGGTCCGTTCCTCGGTGCGATCATTGTCTATGTCCCATACAACTACTTCCAAACGGTTCAGAGCCTGCTCGGACTCCAGCTCGCGGTCATCGGTGCTCTCGTCCTCCTCATCGCCCTCTTCATTCCGACCGGCATCGTAGGCACCATCCGCCGGCATGTCCCCATACTCCGGAGGTACATCGAATGACCGCGCGACTCGTCGCCCGCGATGTCCGGAAGGACTTTGGCGGCGTTCAGGCGCTGCGAGGCGTCTCCCTGACCGTGGACGAAGGATCCGTGGTCGGATTGATCGGACCCAACGGCTCCGGCAAGACGACTCTTCTGAATCTCCTCGCAGGGGCGGAGAAGCCGACCTCGGGCACAATCGAGCTGAACGGTCGTCGCACGGACGGGCTTCCTGTCAACCGCGTGGTGGGACTAGGCATTGCGAAGACCTACCAGATTCCCCGACCTTTTCTGGCGATGACGGTCCGAGAGAATGTCGCCGTGGCCGCGATGTACGGTGCGTTTCACCGCAGAGCCGGGGAAGCTCGCGACGATGCCGGGCGACTCCTATCGATCGTCGGCATGGACCGCCAGGCCGAAACGGTTGCGACGGAACTGACGGTCCAGCATCGCAAGCAACTCGAACTGGCGCGGGCAATCGCTACGGGAGCTCGAATCTTGCTTCTCGACGAAGTCTTCGCCGGACTATCAGGCGACGAATTGGCTCGTTCGATCAATCTCGTTTCCAAAATCCAGAAGGAGCTAGGGTTTGGAGTGCTGGTCGTCGAGCACGTCATGCGCGCGGTCTTGACCCTTTCGGGTCATGTCGTCGTCATCGAGGAGGGACGGACAATCGCGGAAGGGGCGCCGCAAGAGGTCGTCCTTGACCCCGCCATCACCGTCATCGTCGGCCCGAACGGAGCCGGCAAGTCGACGATCCTGAAAGTGATCAACGGTCTTGTTCGACCGACCGCCGGTCACATCGTCTTCCAGGGGAAGGACATCACCTCCCTTCCCGCGCACGATCGCCCTGCCCTCGGGATCGCGTCGTGCCCCGAGGGGCGTCGACTGTTTCCCCTCCTCACGGCGGAGACAAACCTCCGCCTCGGCGCATACACGGCTCGAGGACGGAAGGCTGCGGATGCGACCTTGGAGTACGTATACAAACTGTTCCCCCGCCTGAAGGAACGGGCCGGCGTAAAGGCCGGTCGTCTCAGTGGGGGTGAGCAACAAATGGTCGGGATTGGGCGCGCCCTTATGGCGAAACCCTCGATCCTGGTGCTGGACGAACCGAGCCTGGGACTCGCCCCTAAACTCGTCTCCGAGATTTTCGAGAAGATCCACGAATTGCGGAAAGGCGGATTGACGGTCCTCATGGTCGAGCAGAACGCATACGCGGCCCTCCGAATCGCGGATTTCGGTTACGTCATGCAGAACGGGCAGGTGATGCGATCCGGTCCGACGAAAGACCTGCTCGATCTCGAGGCCCTGCGACGAGACTACTTCGCGATTAATTGAGTCGGTGCCGCGTCCGCTCCAGAAACGTTTATGGCGGGACCCCTTCATCGGCATCGACCTTCATGTTCGAACGCCCCCGCGGGACGAATGATTGGGGTCCCGAGGACATGGCCAAGCG
>VBMC01000079.1 GCA_005879015.1 Methanobacteriota archaeon | reverse complement strand
GGGCCTGCTCTTCGGCTTCGTGTGGGAATCGATCGTCGGCTCGATCCCGGGAGATGTACCGAAGCTCAGCGTGATCCACTATCTGAAATCGATCCTGCAAGGCATGATTGCCGTCGGGCCGATGACGACCTATGGGTCGGACATCTCCGCGGGAATCGCGGTCCTGATCCTCGTCGGATTCTCCGTGGCGATGATTGTCCTAGCCATGATGCTGTTTCAGCAGATGGAGTTCCGCCAGAAGGCTTGAGGCGGGATCGCCCTCCCGCGTCCCTCTATCGTTCGATGTTGAAGTAAATCCGCACGGTCGCCCGGTACGACTTCACCTTGGAGCCGTCGAGTTCCAATTCCATCTCCCCGACCCTCGCCCACCGCATTTCTCGGACCGTCTTCGCAGCCTCGGAGACCGCGTTCTGCGCGGCCTTCGCGAAGCTCACCGGCGAGACGCCGACCACGTCAATCACTTTCTGCACCATAGGATGCCTCTTTCCGGGGAATTGCGAATCCCCCACTTGGTCGCTTCGGCTCTTACGCCGGGTCGGTCCTAGCCGCCACCCGATTCGACTTTCGCAGGATCCGGGAAGCGCTTGAGCACCGCCGCGAGCTTCGCCGCTTCCTTGTTCATGGTCTCCACGTCCTTCTCCAACGTCCCGCGCCATTTCCGGACCGCAGAGTCCCCGTGCGTGGCGTACAGGCGGGCGGCCGACTGCCACGCATCGAACCGCCCGTCCTGCAGCGCGGCTGCGAGCTCGCGTCCTCTCTCGGCGGCGTCGTTCAGCTTCCCCAGGCGCTCGACGAAACCGACAATGGATGGCGTCCGGCGCTTCAACACGGTCACGTCTTCGCTCCATTGAATCTGGAGGGAGCGCCGCTCGTCGTCCCGGATCGCCTTCAGCCAGGCCCAACCGGAATCGAGCGCGCTCCGGATGAGCCGAGCATCTCCGAACACGTGGGTGAGCTTCGCGTCCGAGTATCCGGGCAGTTCGAGCAATCCGTAGAAGGAGCGACTGCGGAACGCTTCGCCCTGCGGGCTCGCGTTGTTCAGGAGGCGCAGAAGTGGCTCCGGGTCGGAACCGGGGGGCGGGGCCGGCACCCCGATGCCGGTTCCTTGAGACGCCTCGAGGAGGAGAGGAATCGCCTGGTCGGCTCGGCTCCGGGCCAGGAAATCGAGGTAGGCTGCGGTCGCGGCTCCGTTGAAGGCGTCGACGCTTTCATTGAATTCCTGGGCGTCCTCCGGGGAGGAGGGAGGTTTCGGGATCTTTTGAAGGCGATCGACCTGCGCTCGGAGTTGCCGAATCCGCGCCTCGACCGCGCGGTACCCTTCTCGGTAGGAAATCTGGAGTCGGCGGACCTCGGCCCCTTGCTCCGCGACCCGATCGAGCTTCCGCCACGCTTTCCGGGCTCCGTAGAAGTCCCTCTTCCGAGCCTTCCGAAGGGACGCATCGAGGCCCGCCACGAGCCTGAGGGACAGGCGCTTTTCTTTGGCGGCCTTGCCCAGGTCCGCGGCGATCGCATCGACGTCCCGGGTGAAGATCCGCACCTGCCGCCAGTTGTCGACCTCGCTCTCCCGAATCAGGCGGTCGACCCGCTCCCGGAACCGGTCAAGGGTCCCGTCCACGAGCCCCGCCACCCCGTCGACCCGCTTCCGTGCCCTCGCGATCGCATCGAGCAGGCCTTGCGCCTCCGACTCGAACGTGTCCGCGGAGGGCGCTCCGGGGGAGGCCATGGAGGGACTCTCATCACCTCCCGATTATTTAGTTTCCTTCGGACGACCGCGGGAACTCGCGTTGGCAAAGCCAACTCGCGCGGCCCGCGCACGTTCTCGAAGAAACCCGCAAAGCCTTAAATCGGCGGAACCTCTCCGCACCTCTCCATGCAACTCCGAATTCTCGAGAAACAGAAGGATTCCGTCCGCATAGAGATCCTGAACCCAGACGACACGGTGATCTACCCGCTCATCACGGCCCTGCTCAAGGACCCGGACGTGGAAGATGCTCTGTATTACACGGGCCACCCGCAGCTGGACAAGCCCGTCCTGACAGTCAAGGTGAAAAAGGGGAGTCCGCAAGCCGCGCTGAAACGTGTTGCGGAGGGCCTGGCGAACGATTTCAGCGGTGCCAAGCAACATCTGGAGAAGGAGTTCGCGTAGGCCCATGGAGCGCGACGTCGGGATCGTCGGCTACCTGACGTCGACACCCGGCCTCGGAGGGACGATCAAGTCGGCCCCGGAGGACTTCGTCGTCGAAGAAATCTCGTCTCCCCCGGCCGTGTCCCCCGAGGGGCGGTACGCGATCGCGCAGGTACGGGTCCGGAATTGGGAGACGAACCGGCTCGTCCGCGCGATGGCTCGGGCCCTTCACATCAGCCGGAAGCGAATCGGGTACGCGGGGACCAAGGACAAGCATGCTGTGACGACCCGGCTGTTCTCGTTCGAGGGCGTCCTGCCAGAGGCGGTCCGTGGACTCCAACTCAAGGACGTCGACATCCTCGACGCCTTCCGGTCCGACCGGCCCTTGGAGCTCGGCGACCTGGCGGGAAATCGGTTTCGGATTGTCGTGAGGGACCTGCCGGTCGAGCCGGAGATCGCGGCGAAAACGGTCGAGGAGACCGCACGGGCTCTCCGAATTGCCGGAGGCTTTCCGAGTTTCTTCGGCATCCAGCGGTTCGGGTCCGTCCGGCCGATCACCCACGTCGTCGGTCGCCACCTCGTCCGCGGCGAATTCCGAGAGGCCGTCGAGGCCTACGTCGCGAACCCGTTGGAGGGGGAGGATCCGGAATCGTACGAGGTCCGTTCCGCGTTGCGGGATACAGGAGACATCCAGACCGCCTTGCGCTCCTATCCGAAGTCCTACGGATTCGAGAAGGCGATCCTGAATCAATTAGCGGTTGAACCGACGGACTATGTCGGCGCCCTTCGATCGCTCCCTTTCAATCTATTGATGATGTTCGTCCATGGCTACCAGTCGTTCCTGTTCAATCGGATTCTCAGCGAACGGATGCGCCGCCGCATCCCGATTCACGAACCAGTCGCGGGGGACCTTGTCCTACCGGCCGACGCGTCCGGGCTCCCGGATCGAAGCCGGACGATCGACGTCACCTGCGACAACCTGGAGCGGGCGGCAAAGCGGTGCCGCGAAGGGAAGGCGTGGGTGAGCGCCATCCTGTTCGGTTCCGAACCGGAATTCGCGGGCGGCGAGCCGGGACAGATCGAGAAGACGATCGTCGCATCGGAAGGCCTGCGCCCGGAGGACTTCATCATCCCCGAGATCCCTCGGATCTCATCGAAGGGAACCCGGCGAGAGATCCTCGCGCCGTTCCGAGGCCTCGACGTCCAGGTGGGGGAGGCAGCCTTTTCCCTATCGTTCGAACTCACTCGCGGATCCTACGCGACGTGTCTCGTGCGGGAGTTTACGAAGTCGGAGTGAATGTCCGCGGGATCGGGCGGATCAAGCGAAGCACCCTCGCGGCTCTGCCGGCCACGTCAGGTTCGGATTTTCGTCCACAGGTCCGCGAACCGGTCCACCGCGTCATCTTGGAAGCTCGAACGGTTCGCCAAGAGAAGTTTCCGGACCTCCTCGAGGTCCTTGATCGAGAACACGCTCTCGCGCTCCCGTCGGCCCCGAAGGAGGACCTCTCGGTGCATGAGTTTCTGGAGATGGTAGGACAGCGTGGACTTCGAAACGCCGACCGAGGTCTGGAGCTCCCCGAACGTCCGCTCGCCGAAGAACAGGAGTTCGAGGACGATCTTCCGCGGCACATCCTGCCGCAGGACGGCGAGGATCCGCCGCTGGGCCTCCACGAACGCACGGGCGATGAAGTACCGCTTGCGGTGTCCATCCTCTTCGGATTTCAGGACCCCATTCCGCTCCAGGTACCCGAGGTGGTACGACAGCATGCCGGTCGACATTCCGAGCACCTGTCCGATCTTCCGGAGATGGACGCCGGGGTTCGCCGTCAGGAAGTCGTAGATCCTGCGCCGGCTCTCGAGTTCGAGGCCTTCGGGCATCTCATCACCGCAGCAGAGCGAGGTAGAGGGCCACGAGCACTCCGAGGTTCAGCGCGAGCCATTCGCTCCCGACGGAGGAGACGGCCCGGGTGGCAATCTCGATGATCAACCAGGTCCCTTGGACGAGGAAGATGGCGAAGGCCGAGGTGAGCAAGAGGAAGCGCCGTTCGCGGTGTCGGGCGTAGGACTGGACCGAGACGGTCGCGAGAATCCCCGCGAAGCCGGCGAAGGACACCCGGAGGAAGACATCCAAGGGTCCCATATGGAGGGGCCATGAGGCTCCGTCGTAAGATACTTTGTGTACGCCGGTCGAAGCTCTCTCTTGCGCCGTCGAAAGGGAAGGTTCGGACGACGTCCCATCCGGTTTCCGCGATGGACCAAAATTCCCTTATCTGCGAAGGGACAGTATTCCTCCATGGAGGACGGACCGGGTGCGCGCACAAATCTGGCGAAGGCGGCGGCGGCCTTTGCGGTGCTTTCGCTTCTTCCCGTCGCCTTGAGCGGATCCGCTCCCTCTCACGTTTCCGCCGCCCTCCGCCCTATTTCGTTCGCCCTACAAGCGGAATCTTCCGCCGGGGTCTTCCCCTGGTCCTCGCCGCTGTTCGCCTCCTTCCAGTACGACCGTGGTCAAGTCCTCGGGATCGGTTCCACGTTCGAGGCCCAGGGATACCTCGTCACGATCACGGTCCATGACGATCCCACGGTCCTCGTCGAGATTCGCACTGACGTCGCGCGCACGGCGACGATCGAACTTCCCGCGGGAGCGACGAATGTCTCCATACAAACGGCTCCGGGGTCGTGGCCCGCCTCCTCCGTCTCGTATTCCGTGGGTGACGACCAGGCGCGATTTCTCCTGGGGGCTGGGACGTTCAGCGTGAGCGGCATCCAGATCGTCGCCAAGATGGCGGATTCCGATCTGCTCCTGTTCAAGTCCGTTCCTCCTCGGACGGCAAACCGGGCCGAGTGGCTCGCCCTCTTGGATGCGATTGGCGCAGGACACATCGTCGCCGAGCTCGATCTCGTGGCGACGGCCGACGGTCGGTGGGTCCAGAACGTCGCCCAGTATCGGATTGGAGTCTCGGGGTGGGCGCTCGCGGTGGAACCCGGTCGTGCCGCCATCCAGGTGGATTCCCTCCTCCCGGGTGGAGCGGTGATTCTGCTCGCGTTCGACCCCGCGACGATGCCCTTCAACGCTTCGACACAGCTCCGGGTGCGCGCGAACGCGGGGGACGTGAATCGATCGGAGAGCCCTCTCCCTCTATTCCTCACCAACGGGGTGCGCGGAGGGGGAGCGTCCTACTCGGTCCTCTCGTTCCCGGGAACGGTCGTGGCGCTCTACCTCCCTTCCCTCGCCGCCGTGTCCGTCGAAGTCGTCAGCATCCGACCCGAAGCACCGGGTAGCGGATTCCAGGCGGGCAGCGAAGTGGCCATGATCGCGGCCCTTGCAATCGTGAGTGCCGCGGCCGCGCGCATGTTGCGGCGCCGAGCGCCGTGAAGCGGTTCCTTTCCCTCTGCTCCCAAGATGCTGCCAATTGAGATTCGCAATCGTCGAGCGTCGCACATTTACTTATAGGGGCATGCCTTCGACTCGCCAGTGGCCGCCGACGAAGTGTGCGGAGTCCAGGGGTGCGGGAAGGAAGCGAGCCGCTCTCTTTCTACGAGGAAAGTGAAGGAAGCCCTGCCGGAGCTCAAGCTGATCGGAGAGCCGCGTCGAATCCATTTATGCAAGGACCACTACCGTCAGTTCCGCAAGAAGACGAAAGAAGAGCGGGACCTGGACCGGGCGACCTGGCAGTAAGCCGGTACGCCCTCCGGTCCGCCTGGCATCAATCGAAGACGAGCTCCCGCAACCCGGTCCTCTCGTTGAGCCGCCGGTTGAGGTGGATTCCGTCGAATCGAGCGATTTGAATTTCGTTGACCACCGCCGTCTTCGCCCGGAACAGATGGCCCCCGATCACGCCATGATCCGGCCGGCCGAGGGCGACGTGTAGGTGGAGCAGCGGGTCCCCTCGCATCGAGACGCTTCCGTGCAACCCGAGCAACTCGTGCCGTTCGGAGAAGACGCTCTTGTCATACCCTTTCGGCCCGAAGAAACCGATCTCGAAGTCCCGGAGCATCCCGATTCCCCACAAGACCGTGCCGCTTTCCACGTCGTGCTCGCGGGCGGCTGCCTCGAGGCTTGGAAAAAGGTCCTCCCCGTCGGAGAGTTTCACCAACACCGTGTCTCGTTCGCGTCGCGACTCCACGTAACTCACCGGGTCAGCAAGGCTTCGGACTTGATCCGGAGACGTCGATCCACCGCCTTGGCCAGTTCTTTCGCATTGCTGAATGCGGTGTAGACCCGTCGGGGCCGACACGCCAGGATGAAGTCCATGAGGTCCTCGAAATCCGCGTGGTCGCTCAGGGGGAATTGCGCGTCGACCCCGTATCGGCGGGTGAAATCGAACATGGCGGGAGGTCGGAGCCAGCCCGGCGGCAGGACATACGCCCGCGGATCCTTCCGCTCCTCTTCTGTGAGTGAGGACAACCGACGGTACCGCAGGTCGATCCCATGTCGGAGGTAGATGTCCGCGAGATCCGCGATTCGGTCGGAGACCGCCACCTCGACTCCGAGGCGGTTCACGAGGCTGATCAGTTCCTGGCTCTTGCCGAACTCGTACCCAGCGAGGGCGACCGGTCCGCTCGCGAGCTCCATCTCGAGCCAGTTCAACAGGTCCGACTCCACGTCCTTCTTCGGCGGGAAGTTGTAGCCCGGGCGGCCGTAGGTTGCATCCACGATCAAGCTTTGGACGAACTCAGGCCGTGCTTTGCCGCAGGTGGAACCGCCTTCCGGGTTGAAGTCGCCCGTGTACAGAAGGTCGTCGACCCGCACCATCGCGGAACCGAACACATGCCCCGCGTCCTTGAGCACAACGCGGAAGCCGTTGAGATCGATCTCCTTCCCGTACGGGAGCGCCTGCCCCGTCCCCCCGCGACGTACCTTGAGGACCTCGAGGGTTTGTGGCGTCATGATGCCGCCCGACGTCAGATGGTCCATGTGCCCGTGGCTCACGATACTCCCCGGCGTCTTGCGCACGGGATCCAAGATGACCTCCTTGAGAAGATCTTGGACGAGGATGCCGCCTTCGTAGCGGACACGCATCAGGACCGCCTCGTGAACACATACCGCGTCGGCACGCGCCGCTTGAGTCCCGTCCAGTATTTGCACCGTTCGCATCGATATCCGAGCGTCACGGTCCCGCCGAAGACCGTCATGTTCCGCACCTTCTTTAGGCGATTCCCGCAAACGGGACACTTGACGAGCGACCGCATCTCGGTCGTGTCGCGGGTGTGAATCTCCAAGTCCACGAGCCCCGATTCGATCGCAAGGACCCGCAGTCTCGGTTCGCCGACCCGGTATCTCTCGTCCCCTTTCAGGTCCTTTTCGACGAGCGCTTTGAGCCGGCGTTGGCTCTCCACGACAGGCCGCGTACTGAAGACACGGACCAGGGAGTCCCGGACCCGCGTGTCGTTCGGAATCCGGTAGGACGGCATTGGGTCGCGGAAACGTCCCGGCCCCTA
>VBMC01000078.1:933-4635 GCA_005879015.1 Methanobacteriota archaeon | reverse complement strand
GGGCAACGTCACACCCGGCAAGAGGCGGTCCTTGATCGGGATCTCGTGATTGAACCGCAGGGTGTCGTAGAACACGTCGATCTGGAATTCGGGATGGTAATAGATGTTCCGGAAGCTGCCGAAAAGGGCGTTCGTCTCCCGATCTTCCTGAAACCCGAAGTCCTTCACGAACAAACGGTAGACCGCCGCGGCGTTTTTTTCCCTCGCGGCGAGATCGAGGTCCTTGAACGCGATTCGCGGCGCCTCGGTCCCGTTCCGGAGGGCATAGAGACTCGAGGCCAGATGATCGTGACGGATCGCGTGGTAAATGCCGACGCTCCCGCAGACCCGGATGGGAATGCCGCGAGATTCGCCAGCCTTGACGAGTCGCTCCGTCTCCTCCAGGAAGGTCTCGACGGGCAGACGGACCTCGGTCATGTCCTTCAACCGGTCACGAACAGATGACTGGCGAGCTCTCCGCCACGCAGGTCGAGGAGGACGCCTTGAAGGTGTCCGCTGAAATAGGTGCTCCCCGGATTTACGATCGGCGTCTGGCCGATCGCATCCATCGCCTTGCTCTCATGAATGTGGCCGAAAAGGCCGAGCACCGGCTGAACGTCCTCGACGACTCGGCGCACGGACGACGATCCGACGTGCTCGAGGAGGATCTGTCCCCCCACCGTCTTGGGCTTGAGGTGGGCATCCAGTTGAGGAGCCAGGTCAAGGCCTGTCCCGAGGGGCGGTGCGTGGATGTCGAGAATGGTGTGTTTCGGATTGCCGATTCGACCGACGGTCCGATCGAGGACCTTTTGGAGGTCTGCCTCCTCGAGGTCGCGGGCGCAATGCCACGGCGTCATGTTCGCGTAGCCACAGCCGAAGATCTCGTACGGGCCCGCGTGGACCACGTCGCCGTCGGGGACCAAGATGTTGGACGGTCCTTCGGCCCGGAGCAGCTCCAACACGTCGTCCGTGTCGTCGTTGCCGACGTTGATCACGACCGAGACCCCTTTGGGCTTCAGTCTTTCGCCGATGAGCTTCAACCATGCACGGACGCGGTCTCGACCGAGTTCAAGGGTCATGGCCTCGAGCTTCCCAGGGGTGTTCCGCAGCTCGTTCCACCCGTCTGGAGTGACGGTCATCGTGTACCGTCCCTGGTCGGCTATCTGGCGCTCCACTTCGGGAAGGTCGTCGGGCGGAAAACGGATCTTTTTCTCGCCATTGGGGTACCAGTGGTACGACCCCCTACCTTCTTCGAAAATGGGGACGAGAATCTTTCCGAGGATGTCGCCTCCGTAGATCAAAAGATCCGGATGGTACGCGTCCGCGGAGTTGATGAACTTTCGAAAGCAGACCTCAGAACCGTGCAGATCGCTCACGAAGAAAATCCGGTAGGTCCCCACGACGATCGCAGCGCGTCCGCGCAGCATATAGTTTCTCGGAAGCGCCGACTAGGAGTTCACTCGGATCTCCATCCTACACCGGAGGGCTAACCCGAGTTGACCGATGGGTCTTCGAACGCGATCGGGTGGCGTGCGTCCGGTCACCAAGGAGGATTCGAGATCTCGGGGTGCGACCCCTCAAACTTCGTCGTATCGGAAGCAGCGAACGAGGTGGTCGTTCACCATGCCCACCGCCTGCATGTGGGCATAACAGATCGTCGACCCCACGAATGAGAATCCTCGGCTCCGCAAATCCGCGCTCATCGCATCGGACTTCTCCGTCCTCGCGGGAATTTGACCCATGCTCTTCCAACGATTCTTCTTGGGCCGGTTGCCGACGAACTTCCACATGTACTCGTCGAACGTTCCGAATTCCTTCTGAACTTCTAGGAATGCCCGCGCATTGCGAATGGCCGAAGTAAGCTTGAGGCGGTTTCGGATGATCCCGTCGTCGGCCAGGAGCGTCGTCATGTCCCTCGCCTCGTACCGAGCAATCTTTCGTGGGTCAAAGCCGTGGAACGCCGGCCGGTAGCGCTCACGCTTCCTCAGGACGGTCAGCCAAGAGAGCCCCGCTTGAGCGCCCTCCAAGACTAGGAACTCGAACAACCTCCGATCATCGTGCTCGGGCACGCCCCATTCTCGGTCATGATACGCTGTCATCAGCGAGTCGGCAGCCGACCACTCGCATCGGACCTTACGGGTCGCTGACGAACGTGCCACCGCCTCCCGTATCCGCTCGGACTAGATAACGGGTCATCCGGGCCGAGCTCAGCGGCTCTCGCGTCACCCAGGCGGCTGCCGATCGAGAGCGATAGTCGTCTCGAGAAATCGTGTGAGACAGCGGAATTCGGCACGTGCGCTCGCGCGGAAAGAGAACCGCGCGGAGATGTGGGCGTTCTCGCCGCGGGGACCATATCCCACGATACTCGACAAGAATGCGAAACGGTGTCCATTTGGCCACCTACTTACAATTGAGTCTGCAGGATTTAAGCGGGCAGGGACAATAGTGAAGCCACCCGATGGAGCAAGCGTGGTCCGGTCCTCACGCCCCCGGCCACTTCTCCGCGTTACAAGGCTGGCAAGGCCTTGTCCGCGAACCGCCCGTGGGGGCCCATATACTCCACATCTACGAAGACCCGGATCGAGAAATCGAGGCCGCGTCCCTCTTCGTCATTGAGGGAGCGCGCCGGGCCGAGAGGGTCTGCTGCGTCGGCAGCCCCCGAGAATTGGCCTCCATTCGACGACGCGTCGAGGAAGCCGGCGTTGATGCGGATCGACTGGTCCGAGACGGAGCGCTCGCACTCGTCCGCCAGCTGGACCTGAACGGCGGTCCCAAGGACCACGATGAGACCTCACGCACCGCCCTCGATCGCTTCGTTCACGCGATGTTCCAAGGAGTGCCAGAGCGCTACCCGAGCGTCCGCTGGTGGGGGAATCGGGTCGCCCGATTCTTCGAGAACGGCCGCTTCGACCGTGCCCTCGCCTTCGAGCAATTGTGCCACGAGCGCCGCGAAGTCCTCCCCTGGTCCTTGCTTTGCGCCTACGATGGCCGCAAGCTGAGCCCCGAGCGTCACGCGGCCGCATTCTGGGACGTCCTCCGGAATCACAGCCATCTGATTCCCGCGGGCGAGCTCGGCGTGGCCCTCGAACTGTTCCCGAACGGGGTGCGCGAATGATCGACGTCCGCGAGGCCCTCGACGAGATCCAGGCGCGGTCCGTGGACGAGGCGTACTGGCGCGCCCTCGAGAGGGTCTTGGGGACCTTGACTGCGCGGACCCTCCGCGGGACGTTCCGGGCGAAGATCAAGGGAGAAGGAATCTCGGAGCGAGAGCGCGTGGCGCAAGGACTCACCGAAGTGTTCGCCTCGCAGGCCAGGACGGTCGAGGAACTCGCCCTCAAAGAGAGCTCCCGGAACGCCTCGGGACCGCGGGACAACAAGATGGAGGAACTCGGCGTCCACGGACACTGGGTCGACTTCTCGGACGCGGCCTCGGAGGCCCATCGAGCGATGGCCTTCGTCAAGCGTGGACTCGCCCGAGGCGCCAAGGTCATCGCCCTCCTGCCGTCCTCGGACATGGATGTGTACCGAGAGGAGGCCGTCCTTTCGGGTCACGCCGAAGACATTGACCACGGGCGATTTTTCCTGTTTAACGCGGATGAACACCTGGATGTCCTCAAGACCGCGGGGATGCTCGCGGTCCTCCTCATTGCCATCCAGGGCATGATCCAAGTCGCCCGAGGGCAAGGATATTCCGAGGTGTGGTTCATCGGCAAGATCGCTTCG
>VBMC01000078.1:0-853 GCA_005879015.1 Methanobacteriota archaeon | reverse complement strand
TGACCGACTCGCAATCGCGGGCGGTCGGGTAGAGGCTCTGCCCCGGGGATTCGCGTGTCACATTCTGAGTGGAGCATCGGTGCCCGAGGACGGGCATGGGAAGCGTGAAATCGCCGCACTGCATGGATGACCGGGGACGAGCGCCACGAGTGCCAAAAAGGTCCTGGACTGGTTGCTGGAGGAAGACCAGCCCGCGGTCCGGTACTTCGCCCTCAAGCGGCTGGGCCGGAAGGCGGAGGACGATCCGGACGTCATCGCCACCAGAAGATGGATCGCGAAGACCGGATGGGCTGCGGAGATCCTCGCAACACAAAACCCGGGAGGCTGGTGGGTCGAACAGGAGAGCCTCTACCGGCCCAAATATCTCTCGACAAACTGGATGCTCCTCATCTTGTCCGATCTCGGGCTGACCAAGGAAGATCCTCGGATCGCGAAGGCGTGCGACCTGTGGATGAGCCGGTTCACCAAAGCAGACGGCGGCTTCGCCATGGACGGCTCGAAGAAAGGCCACCTCTGCACGACCGGGAACATGGCGCGTGCGCTGGTGCGATTCGGCTACGCCGATCATCCCGCCGTGGAGGGCGCCTTCGAATGGCTCGCCGAGAACCGAGACAAGAAGGGCGGCTGGAGCTGCTTCGGGAGTCGTCGGAACCTGGACTCGTGGGAAGGGATGAGTGCCTTCGCGGTGTATCCGCGGGAGAAATGGACGGACGACATGAAGAGCGCCGTCGCGCTTGGGGCCGAATTTTTCCTCGAGCGAGAATTGCATCGCCAGGGAGATCCCTATGAACCGTGGAATCGTTTCCACTATCCCGTGCACTACTATTACGATCTCCTCGTAGGCCTCGATTTC
>VBMC01000077.1 GCA_005879015.1 Methanobacteriota archaeon | reverse complement strand
GAAATCCCCGGATGGGATGGGCATCCAAACTTCACGACGTATTTAAGGATTCGGAGCGCGCGCCCAGAGGTCCGGGTATTCGAGGACGGGTCCGGCGTCGTCAACAGGGATTTTCGACCCGATAGCGGATTCGGGAATGTCCAGCTACAGGGTCCGTCTCGATCCTCGCATCGAGGTTCCACCGGCCGCTCGAGGACCACAAGGTGGCCCGTTCGATCCCCGGTCGATCGAGGCGTTGCCAACGGACCGTCCGACGCGATTCGGCATCGCTCATCGGGCCTCCGCGACCTTTAGGGACTTGCGCATCGCGACCGCATACTCTTCGTATCCCGCGGATCGGTAGAACGCCTGGGCCTCGGTGTTCTTTTGGCCCGTCAGCACCACGAGGTGGGACGCGCCCCGTTCGCGGGCGGTCCCTTCCGCGTACTTGACGAGCCGCGAGGCCACGCCCAGACGCCGGGCCTCGGTTTCCACGAACAGGTCCGTCAGTTCGGCGTAGGGCGCAGGGTCCAGCGAGTCCGTCACCCGCAGGCTCGCGAACCCCGCGATCCGCTCCCCGACCTCAGCGACGATGACGGTCTCGTGGTTCGCCGCCTGGCGTAGTCGCCCCGCGACCGAGGTTTCCGTGACTCGACCGCCGAAGTAGGCGCCGTAGAAGGCCTCGAACAGCGGGACGAGGCCCGGGGCGTCGTCCGCGCGGACGATCCGGACCCGGATTCGCGACGGGCCTGGTTTCGCGGCCATCGCTACGCTCCCGACTTGACCGACCGGAGGACTTTGTAGCCGCTCCCGCGCTTCACCACGTCGCCGCCGTCGAAGGCGTTCCGCATTCGGAGCCGAAGCGTGTCGGCCCCTTGTCGGGTGCGGGCGACGAGCCAGAGGCTTCCGCCGTCGAGCAGGTGGGACGGGGCCTCCGCGATGATCCGATCCACGATTACGCGGCCCGCCCGGATCGGAGGATTGCAGATGATGTGATCGAAGAGCAGGTCGTCGACCGGCCCATAGACATCCCCGATGCGGACCTCCGCGTTCCGGATCCGATTCGCCGCGATGTTCGCGCGGGCGAGCGCCGCGGCGCGCTCGTTCACGTCGGTCAGGATCACGTGACCCCCTTCGGAGAGATGGGCGGCGACGATTCCGATCACGCCGTATCCGCATCCGAGGTCCAGGATCGACTCACAAGGCCCTACCTCGATCGCCTCGAGGAGGAGTTCTGTCCCGCGGTCGAGTCCCTCCCGTGAGAACACACCCGCATCCGTTTGAAAGATGAATGGACGGCCCCGAATCGTGACCGTGATCCGGGCCGGCCTTGGCGCCGATGCGGGGCGTTTCTCGAAGTACTGTCCGCCCATGCCCGCGACGAAAACCCGGGGCCCGGCTTAAGGCCGACGTTCACTTCTTCGGGCCGGGCGCGTGTGTGACCCCATCCAGGAGGACCGTCGCGATCCGCAGGTCCTCGCTGGAGCCGGAGTAGTTTCCCTGGTGGAACTCGCGTTCCGCGCGGCCCAGGACTTCCTGGATGTCGGGCAAGAACGAGAGCCCGCTGCCCGCGAGCAGACGGACCCGGGTCCGTGTCTCCTCGATGTCCTTCCCCAGGGAGGCGCGCGCGTTCGTCCGCCGAGCGAAGGCTTGCAGCGCGCGTTCGAGGTGTTCGATCGCCCGGT
Source organism: Methanobacteriota archaeon (assembly GCA_005879015.1). Classification (GTDB taxonomy): domain Archaea; phylum Thermoplasmatota; class Thermoplasmata; order RBG-16-68-12; family RBG-16-68-12; genus RBG-16-68-12. Next base: position 2,685 of record VBMC01000077.1, on the reverse strand, counting down.
CGTAGCTCCCTTCGCGGATCGTGCGACGGGCGTCGCGCAGCGCGGCATCGGCGGCGTAGGAATGGAACCCTTCCCTCTGGAGCCGGCCATACAGGATCTCCGCGTCGGCGAGGGTCGTCGACGCCTTGCGATAGTGTTCCGCGATGGACCTCACGTCGTCTTGCAGCCGCGAGGCCATGGCCGCGGCCGGTTCAATGAGTCCGCGGTCGAGCATGTCGCGGGCCATCTTCACCTGGGTCTCGACCTCGTGGGTCAGGACGCCTTCGCCTCGAAGGTCGCCCAACTTCGCATCGATCTCGGTCAGGGACTTCGTCGCCTCGGCGAACTGGGTCTTGAGGCACCGAGCCTTTTCTTCGATTCCCTTCGCGATCTCCGCGGCGTTTCCCGGGTTCCCGAGGGCGAGCTCCTTCGTCGCCACGTGGATCGTCTGCTCCAAACTCGACGCGGCCCCGTGGGCGAACGTGCCGTTGTCCGCGGACCCGTTCACGTTCGCGAGGGATTCGATCGCGAGCTCCGCCACGAAGATCCGATTCGAAGCGATCTCCGACTTCTCCTGGAACGCCCGGCCCTCTTGCGTCGCCCGCACCAGGATGTCGCGGGCCTCCAGGTAATTCGGTACGAACGCCCCGTTCTCCGAGATCCCCGCGACGACCTTCTCCTCCGCCTTCCCAGCGACCTTTGCGATCGTCTCTGTGTCGAGACCGAGTCGCTTCATCGACCCGATCTGGGATTGGAGACCTTGCAAGGCCTTCTGGTATTGGCCGAACCGTTCGTCGAGTTTGATGGCGATGGACTCCGCTCGCTTCGCGGCCTGGACCGCCTTCGCGTACTGATGTGCGTCGAAGAATTGCTTCGCGATTGCGAGCGTTGCCTCGGCCGGTTTGATGTCGGCCATCGTGAGCCGCAAGACGGTGACGAGTCCTTCCGTGTGCCCGATTGCTTCCTCCGCGTGACGCGCCTTCGTCGTCTTCAGGAAGCCGATTCCCGATCCCTTGTCCTCGAACATGTGATCGCCCGACCCGGGGAACCGCGCGAGTATCTCACACCTGGAGAAACCTGCGCGAAACCGGTGGGATGTGGAATACATGGAGGGAACCGGGGATAAGGGTTCCGACGGCCCCCCGAATTCCGTCTTGTCATTCTCGATACCATGAATGGGCAACGATTTGTACGCGCCTCACGGTACCGCGACCCGGAATGGCCGGTCTCCTGCGACTCGCGCGGCCCGGGAACTGCGTGATGTCGGCGGTCGGGGTGGGGATCGGGGGCCTCGTCGCGGTCCGCTCGGCTGCCTGGGGGGAGTTCGCCAGGCCGCTGCTCTGGGCCGGCGCTGCCGCCGCGGCCTTCACCGCGGGCGGGAACGCCCTCAACGATGTGTACGACCGGGAAACGGACCGGGTGAACCATCCGGAACGGCCGCTCCCCGCCGGGGAGGTGAACGTCGCCGCGGCGAAGTCGTTCGTGGTCTCCGCCTTTACCATCGCGGCGAGCCTTGCCGTCCTCGCGAGCGGCTGGGCCTTCGTGATCGTCCTTGTGAACATCGCGCTCATGGCGTCCTACGAGGCGGCCCTGAAGTCCCGCGGCGCGCCCGGGAATCTCGTGATCGCCTACCTGGTCGGATCGTTGTTCCTCTTCGCCGGTGCGAGCGTCTTCCGGTCGTCGATCGAGCCGCTCGTCCGGACGGGCATCTTGGCCGCTCTGGCGTTCTTCACCACGATCGGCCGCGAGATCACCAAAGACATCGAGGACATGCGCGGCGACGTCGACCGCCGGACTCTTCCCCATCGCATCGGGTCGCGTCCCGCGGGCTTCGTCGCGGCGATTGCCTTGTTCGTCGGAGTGGCCTTAAGTCTCGTCCCCTTCGCCCTCGGGGTCCTGTCCCTCGGGTACGCGATCCTCGTGGTCCCCGCGGACGGAATGTTTATTTACGCCGCCCTCCACTCGGCGGCGAATCCCGCGCGGTCCCAGCGTGTGACGAAGTACGGGATGATCGTCGCCCTCGCGGCCTTCCTCGCAGGTGCGTTCGTGTGAACGTGTACGAGTCGATCTTGGAGTGGCGACGGAAGGGACCGCTCCACATGACCTTGCTCGATCCGGACAAGCAGACGCCGCCCGACGCCGCCTCCCTGTCCTCTGAGGCCGCGGCCGCCGGCACCGACGCGATCATGGTCGGCGGCTCGACCGGGGTCACGCAGGACAAGGTCGATGCGACCGTCCTCGCGATCAAGAAGGCGGCGAAGGTCCCCGTGATCCTGTTCCCCGCGAGTGCGGCGAACCTGTCGCCGCACGCGGATGCGCTGTACTTCATGAGCCTCCTGAACAGCCGCGACCCGCGCCTCATCGTGGGCGAGCAGCGCCTTGCCGCCCCGATCGTGAGGGCCTGGGGACTCGAGGCGATCCCGATGGCCTACTTGGTCGTCGAGCCGGGGATGCGGGCCGGGGAGGTCGGCGACGCCGAGCTGATCTCCCGCAAGAACCCGATCGTCGCGGTCCAGTACGCCCTGGCCGCCCAGATGCTCGGCATGAAGCTCGTATATCTCGAGGCGGGAAGCGGCGCGCCGGAACCGGTCCCGGACCGGGTCATCCGGGCCGTGCGGGACGCGATCGACATCCCGGTCGTCGTCGGCGGCGGCATCCGGACGCCGGAGGCCGCCCAGGCCGTGACCCAGGCGGGCGCGGACATCG
>VBMC01000076.1 GCA_005879015.1 Methanobacteriota archaeon | reverse complement strand
TAGGGCCTCATTCGTCAATATGCTACTTAATAATATTGATGTGGAACCGCGACTTTTCGCGCGCTTTTAGAGGGGCGTCTTTTCGGCCCGAATTTTCGGGGGCGAGTTCGTCGCGCCAAAGCGTCCGACAAACGCAATGGAGGGGCCTGAGGGAGGCTGCGTGTCTGACACAAATCGAGGGTTCGTAGCAGAGGCTCCGGAGCTTCGTTTCGAACGCGAAATCTCGGCGCGGAGTCAAATTCCGCGATTGATGTCGGGCGGAATCAGAGCCCAAGCAGGTCGACCGGCTCGTCGGGTCGAGGACGTGGAAGACGAGTGCGGCCCAAAGCGAGCCGCAGGCGCTCGTCGACGAGAGCCGCGACCCGTTCGTCCTCGAACGGGATGAAGGAGCGGACCCCCAGCTCCCTGACGATGGCATCTGCTTCTCGGGGATAGCGGCTGACGAGGTGCGACAGTGCGATGGATTCGGCCATGCCAACCGCTTTCGTCGAAAGGAACCGCTCCAGGGCGAGGAGATCCTGGGCATACGTCGCATCCGGCTCGACGGGCCGTTCAACGAGCATCCGGCGCACGAACTCGGTTTGCGCGATATTGGGGTCCATTCGATTCACCGGTGGCCCGCGCGGACGACCCAGGAGGACTAAAGCCTTTGCCGTTGATTATCACGTCAATTGCCGAGAGTCTCGTCAGGTGTCGAAATTCAGGGGTCCGAGCAATCCCGCCTGTAGCCGCAGGTGCGGCAAATGATCTTGCAACGGAGTTCGAAGGTCGGTCCGCCGCAGACGTCGCAGGCTAGCGTCGCGTTCGGATCGATGAGAGGGGGCATAGCGGATTTTGTCGCGTCCATTCTGTCCCGCATAAAGCGATCGGAGGAAAAATGTCTGTCGCTCTATCGGACTGGAGCCTTCGGGTCTGCCCGCCGATGATCGCCCGCCGCCCACACCTCTGAAGGGCCCGAGGACCTACGTAGGTTTGGTGCCCCGCGATCCTCTTCCGTGAAACTATAAGCCGCGCTCCACGTTCCGGACGCCGATGCCCCGCAAGGAATCCCATCGTCCCGCGTCGCGCGGTCCGGGGATCCTCGAACGGCTCGCGAAGGGCGTCGTGCTGGGCGACGGCGGATACCTTCTCGAGCTGGAAAAGCGCGGGTACGTGCAAGCGGGTCCCTTCACGCCCGAGGTCGTCCTGGAGCATCCTTCCGCGGTGAAGGAGCTTCATCAGGAATTCCTGGACGCGGGCGCGGAGGTCTTGCAATCCCTTGCGTTCTACGCGAGCAAGGAGAAGCTCGCGACCACCGGCTTCGCCGACCGCGTGGGAGAGATCAACCGGGCTGCCGTGCGGCTGGCCCGGGAGGTTGCGGGAGACCGCGCGCTCGTGGCCGCGAACCTCAGCCTGACCTGGATGTACGATCCGAAGGACGGCGCGTCGAGCGACAAGGTCCGCAACCTGTTCGACGAACAGTTGAACGCCCAGCTCCGGGAAGCGCCGGACTTCGTCATCGCGGAGACGTTCTCGTGGCTCGGAGAAGCCCTCCTCGCGGTCGAACGCATCGAGAAGACGGGCCTGCCCTCCATGGTGACGATGTCGTTCGACAAGAACCCCATGTCCTACGATGGACGCACCCCGGCGGAGTGCGCCCGGGCGCTGCACGACGCCGGTGCCGACGTCGTCGGCGTCAACTGTCTGCGGAACCCCTTGCTCCTGCTCCCGATCGGGGCGGAGATGCGCAAGGCCGTCACCGGGTTCGTCGCCTGTCAGCCGACGGCATACCGCACGCCCCCGGACATCCCGGACTTCACGGCCACGAAGGAATTTCCGTACGAGACGGAGACCCTCGTCCTTTCCCGGCGCGCGATGGGCGCCTATGCCGCCGAGGCGAAATCTCTCGGGATCAACTACATCGGATCGTGCTGCGGCTCCGTGCCGATCCATGTCCGGGAGATGGCGCGCGCCCTGGGGAAGGCTCCGGCCAACCGGGCGTGGCGTGTGGACTATAACAAGCCGATGTCCGCGTACGAGTTCTACCGGCACGACACGGGATGAGCAAGCCGGGCGTCCGACTCGGACACGCGGTTCATACCTCTACTCAGAGGTACGTCGAGGACGATCCTCATATCGGTCGGGCCGGCAAAGATCAACGGAACGGGGTCCCGCAGAAGAAGCAGAACAGGTTGTCCGCGTTCACGATCGTCCCGCAGTTCGGACACCGTTTCTTCATCGCCGTCGCGGCTGGGAAGGGAGCAGAAGGCATCTGCTGGGTGGGCGCGGGCCGCACGAACTCGATCGGCGGGGGCGGGCCTTCCGCCCGGGGTTGCGCCGGCGTGGCCGTGGGGGGAGGTTGCGACGCATGCGGGCTTTGGACGTAGTAGTTCGTTGGGTACAACGCGTTGGGCCGGAACCCAGCTCGCCGGGCCCTCGCGGCGCGTCGCTGCGGGATGAAGGCGACGACCGCGGCAAGGGCAAGGATGAACAGGGCCAAGTACAGCAGGTTCGACGCGAGGAGCTGGTACAGGACGAACAAGAAGTCCGGCAGGTTCGAGGCACCGACCGTGTACTCGCGAGATTCGTATGACGTTCCGTTCACCGTCGCGACCACTTTGAAGTAGAAGGTGTCGGCACCGGACGGCAGCGTCAAGCCGTTCGCGGTGTACGATTGGTGCGTCGATCCCGACTGGGTGGGCGTCGCGTTCCCGAGGCGTCCGGAGGCCGTTCCCCAGACGACATGGGTGTCGGCGACCGGAGTGCCGACCGGCCCGAGGATCGACCACGTGACACCGAAGGTCGAGCTTCGGGAGACGCTCGTCGGGTAGGCGTTCACAGAGATGAACGGCTGTCTCAATGCGTTGATCGCGTTCCAAGCGTTCACGACGCCCCAGCCGTAGTTCGTGTTGTAGGCCGGCCCGCCGTTCGGTTGGACCGCGGTGCTGTTCAGGATGTTCCACAGCTCGACGTTCGTCAAGGCCGGATCCACAGAGAGGAGGAGTGCCGCGGCCCCGGTCACGAAGGGCGCCGCGAACGACGTTCCCGTGAGATAATGGACCTGGTTGTTCCCGTCAAGGGTGAGGATGCGATCGCCCGGAGCCGCCAGATCGAGTCCGGAGCCGTAATTCGAGAAGGACGCCTTGAGGCCGGTTTCATCGATCGCGGCGACAGACACGACGTTCGGAAGGCGCGCGGGATAGTCCAAGGTCCCTGTGCCCGCGTTCCCCGCCGCGGCGACGATGAGGGCTCCCCGAGACCACGCGTAGTCGATCGCCAGTTGCATGTCGGTCGGTACTCCGAACGTCTCGTTCGTGCCCAGGGAGAGGTTGATTACCTGCGCGCCGTGTTGGGCGGCCCAGCGGATCGCCTGGGACGTGTTCAAGGAGGATCCTTGGCCGTTCAACCCGAGGGCCCGGAGGGCCATCACTTTGACCTGGGCGGTCCCCGCGACGTCCTGGCCGTTATCGATGATGGCCGCGATGACGCCTGCGACGCCGGTCCCGTGGTACACCCCGGACGATTCGTCCATCGGATTCGTGTCGCCGCTGATGAAGTCGTATCCATGGGTCGTGCCGTCGGCGGGGTTGACCCACATGTTCGCCTGAATGTCCTGGTGGGTCCACCACACCCCCGTGTCGACGACCGCGACGACGACCGATGGCTTGCCGAGGGTCACGTCCCACGCGTTCGGAGCGCCGATCTTCTGCATGCCCCACTGATCAAGGTAGTACGGATCGTTCGGACGGAACTCCGCATGAACGGGAAAGTTCGTCGCGACGCTCTCGGCGTGGACGACCGGACTCGTCACCCCGCCGACGAACGTGCCTGCGACCGCGAAAACGGCCAAGAATACGGCCATTCGTCTCAATGAAACACGAGCAGTCCGTCCGATCAACAAGGGGGAGGGCCTCCGCACGGAAGAGGTTGTGAGGCTCTCATGAACCGAGCCCCCTCATAAACCTCTGCCCCTAATTTTCGGGGGGAAACACGTTCGCGGGGACTCGCGTCTTAGAAGTGTTTCGCAAGGTCCGTGATTTTCGCGCCCGCGCCGCCCTTGATCGGGGCCCCGTGTCCGAAGACCGCGTTCTCAAAGTGGAACTTGGCGAGTTTTTTGATCGACTCTCGGTGCTGTTTCGGGTCGACATTGTAACGGTCGTCCATGGGCTGGAGGCCGGACTCGTTCCTCGCCGCATCGCCAGCGATCAGGAGGGAATGGGACGCGTCGAAGAGCGAGATGCTGCCGCGGGTGTGGCCCGGCGTGAAAATGACCTCGAGTCCATCAAACTTCTGGCCATCGTCCAAGACCACGTCGACCGCGGTGCCCGGATGGTTCTGAGGACCGGAAGGGCCGTCGTAGACGCGTTTGCGGGCGATGAATTCGGCTTCGATGCGGTGGGCGGCTACTTTCGCCGGCGAGCCGTGTTTGATGGCCGCGAGTCCGCCCACATGGTCGGGATGCGTGTGGGTTATGAAGATCGTCGAGAGGTCCTTGGGCTTCACGCGGATGTTGTTGAGGTAGTCCATCACCTTGCCCGCATCGGCGTCGGCGGATGTGTCCACCAGGATCAGTCGATCGTCGACGAGGAGCGTCGTCGTCGC
>VBMC01000075.1 GCA_005879015.1 Methanobacteriota archaeon | reverse complement strand
CCTGAGCCTGGAAGGGGTGCGGGTCCTCGCCTACCACGGGCGGAGCATGGACGACCTCGTGTCCGCGATCCCCGGACTGAGCTACCAGCGTCCGCTCGACGGCATGAAGGCGATGCTCCGCCTGCGCCACCTCGCGCCGATCTACGGCGGCAAGACGCCGATCGCCCCGGAGGCGGAGGACCACCTGATCATCGATGAGATCCCCGACATCTTCGTCACCGGACATGTCCACTCGGTCGGCGTCGACCAATACCGCGGCGTCGTCCTCGTGAACTCGTCGACCTGGCAGGCCCAGACGCCGTACCAGAAGATGCGGAATATCGATCCGACGCCCGCCCGACTCCCGATCGTGGACCTGGGGACCGGTCAGGCGATCGTCCGCGAGTTCTGACCGCAGGAAAGGTTCATCGACGCTGCCTGCGTTCGACGGCCGATGCGGCTCGCGGCCGTCGGAGACATCCATGGGCACGAGAACCTGGCGGCCGTCGCGGCGGACCTGGACCGGCTCGGACCCGTCGACCTGGTCCTGCTCGCGGGCGACACGACAGACCGGAACGATCTGGAGGGGTACGGGACGGTCCTCCAGACGATCCGAACTCGGGTCTCCGCGCCGATCGCCGCCGTGTTCGGGAACAACGAGTATGCGAACGACCATCCCGCCTATGTGGCCCGCTTCGCGGGGACGCATCGCGTGCGGTTCTTGCAGGACGAGGCCGAGCGGTGGTCGGTCGGAGGAAGGGAGGTCCGGGTGATCGGGAGCCTGGGGTGCCTCGACCGCCCAACCTGGTGGCAGCGGAAGAACCTGCCTCACCTCGCGGAGGAGTACCGCCGCCGGATTGGGGTGCTGGACGACCTGCTCGCGGGGGACGACCTGCGCATCCTCCTCACCCATTATCCTCCGACCTACGTCACGATGGGCGGGGAAAAGGAAGAATGGCGGCCCGAGCTTGGGTGCAAGGCCCTCGAGCCGATCCTGCTTAGGCGGAGGCCCGCCCTGGTGATCCATGGGCACATCCACAAAGGCATTCCGCAGGGAGAGTTACGGCCGTCCCTCAACCGCTTGGACGATTTCGCGGAGACGAGGGAACCCGTGCCGATCCACAACGTCGCCTATCCGGTTCGTCGTGCGATCGCGACCTTCGACCTGTGAGCCCGCCGCCGCGGGTTTATAGTCGGTGGCCCCTTGGCAGACGACGGCATGGCCCACGAGCCGCGGCGGGACCGAGATGAGGACGATCGACCGACGAGTTTCTGGAAGGGACTCGCCCGGGACGCCCTCGTCGCCGGCTTGATCGTCGCCGTGTTCTTGGGTGCGTTGTACCTCTACGCGGGCGTCTGGCCGCCGCTCGTGGTCGTGGAAAGCTCATCGATGCAGCACGGGAACGACGCATCGAGCCTCGGCGTGATTGACACCGGGGACATGGTGTTCCAGCAGGCCGCGTCCACGCGCGACTCCGTGATCACGTACGTCGAGGGTCGGGCGAACGGCTATTCGACGTACGGCGACTATGGTGATGTGATCATCTTCCGTCGCGCGGGAACGGCGACGCCTATCATTCACCGGGCGATCATGTACGTCACGCTCCACGCAAACGGGACGGCGGATGTCCCGGACATCCTCCTGATGCCCACCACGGATTGGCTGGCGCAGAACGCGACCGGACCGACGCAAGTTCCCATGTACCTACGGGAGCTGACGATCCTTCACATGGGCTATCGGCACAACCTCGACTTGACGTTCAAGTTCGGGGGTTTTCCGCTCGCCCAGCGGACCGGCTACGTGACTAAGGGGGACAACAACGCGGACTACGACCCGATCTCGTCGATGCCCCGCTTGCAGGACGTCCAGGGACGGGCCCGGGGCGAGATCCCGTGGCTCGGGCTCGTCAAGCTCACCATCCAGCCCACCGACACGTGTTGCAGGACTTGGGGCGACATGGAGGCTCCCAAGAACAGCTGGGACAGTCTCCTCGTCACGCTCATGTTCCTCGTCGCCCTGCCCTTCATCCTGGAATATGTCGCCCGCGGGTGGACGAAGTTCGTGTCGCCGCACCTGCCACGGATTCCGTGGCCCTGGAGAAAATCGAAGGGCCCGCAAGCCCATCCAGAGGAGCCCGGCGACTCTCCCGAATGGGAGGAACCGGAGCCGCCCTAGAGCAGGGTGGTCTGAACCTTAAGCCGATAGCCGCGGGCCTCGGCGAGGATCTCGTCCTTCTCGAGGACCCTTTTCACGTCGAGCGGGGGCACGGAACCCTGGATCTCCTTCGTGCGGCCGCCCCGACCGAAGGATCGGACGCGGGCGTGTACGAGGCCGAGCATGTCCAACTCGGAGATGAGGTCGGTCACGCGACGCTGGGTCAAGGGCACGATGCCCGTCTTGCGGCACAGCTCCCGGTAGGTCGTGTACACCTCGCCCGTCGTTAACTTCGGATTCCCGATCTCCTCGTTCAACAAGATTCCCAGGAGAATCACCTTCGACTGCGTCGGGAGGCTCTTCACCGCCTCGATCACCGTGTCAAGCTCGATCTTGTTCTTCGCCCGTTGGACGTGTTCGTCCGTGATGTGCTCGTCCCCCTGACGCTCCGCGAGCTCCGCGCTCACGCGCAGGAGGTCGAGGGCCCGGCGGGCGTCCCCATGTTCTTGGGCGGCGAGGGCCGCGATTAGATGGAGCACGCCGTCCTCCGCGGTCCCGTTCTCGAACGCGAGGCGGGCCCGTTCGGACAGGATGTCGAACAATTCGTCCGCGTTGTACGGCGGAAAGACCATCTTCTCGTCCGCGAGGCGGGACCGCACCCGCGGATCGAGGTATTCCGTGAACTTGAGATCGTTCGAGATCCCGATGATCGAGACGCGGGCCTTCGAGAGGTCGTCGTTGATCTTCAAGAGCTGGTAGAGGATGTCGTCCCCGTTCTTCTGGACGATCTTGTCGATCTCATCGAGGGCGACGATCACGACGCGCTTCTCCTCGTCGAGCTTCTCCCGGAGGAGGTTGTACACCCGGTCCGTGGAAAGGCCCGTGAAAGGGATCCGCTGGTGGAAGTTCTCGATCAGCTTGTTCCCGATTGATTGGAGCACGCCGTACGGCGTGTCGACAATCTCGCAGTTCAGGTAGAAGTATTGGACCATCCGCGCCCCGTCGGCCTTGCGGAACTCGTTCTCGATGTACTTCACGACGGCCGTCTTCCCGCTGCCCGTCTTCCCGAAGATGAGGACGTTGCTCGGCCGTTCCCCTTTCAAGGCCGTCACGAGGATCTGCGCGAGTTGGTCGATGTGGCTCTCCCGATGCGGCAGTCGCTCCGGTATATACGAGGGACGCAGGATTTCCCGGTCCATCTTGAAGATTGTCCGAGTGCCCAGATACGGTTGGAAGATGCTTTCTTCCATGTGATCCCGCTCCCCCTAAAAGCGAGAAGGTTCGTTCTCGACGCGTTTCCCCGGAGGAAATCGCGGACGAGAGGGGCCCGTATCAGGGGGACCCCACAAAAAGGTTTGTGAAATCTCGGAGGAACAATCGATGCGTGTCGATGGCCCGATTTTTATTCCGGCCCGTTTATGATAGCAGCCGTCGAGACCGGATAAAATGTTCACGCTAGGAGCGACACGGCCTCGGTCGCGTGGATCGGCCACGTTCCCTCCAGGTCCGCGGAGAATCGGAGCCGTATCAAAGCCGTTTTCAAGCTCGGATTCCCACGACCGCACCCTTATCAAATGGGACCCTTGTTCCCGGCCTGTGCCGAAGCGGCTCACGTTCGCATATGGCCGCGCCCAGGTCATCAGCCGCACCTTCTTTCTCTTGGGGTTGATCACCCTCCTCGTAATCACCGTCGCCATCACTCCCTCGTTTCCAGGCCTCACGATTGCCATCCTCGGAGTTGTCCTCGCGGCATACTTCCTTCTGTTCACAGTCTCCCCCTTGATCACGCAGCATTGGGTTACCCGTTCGCGCCTCATCCTCCGGCAGGGTTGGTACTTCCGGGCCGTGATTCCCTTCTCCGACATCGAGTCGATCACCAGCGCGGACGATGCGGGTCGGACGCGCGTGCCCCTCGGCATCCACCGTCCTCTCGGCCAACCCGCGCTCTTCGTGACGGGGGGCCGGACGGGTCTCGTGTCCGTCCGACTGCGCCGTCCGCGGAAGTTCTGGCAGGCATTCGGGCTATCGGCGACGGAGATCATCTTCGACGTGACCGATCGAGAGGGTTTCCTCGCGGCCTTCAACGAGCGCCGGGCCTCATTCCCGCCAGTCCAAGCCGACCGTGCGCACGCCGAGCTTCGGGATTAGCGGCATCTTGCGCTTGTGGACGCTCGACGCAACGAGGGTCTCGACGTACCGGACGCGATCAAGTGGTACGGCTGCCTTCTCCGCGATCGCTTCCGGCTCCATCTGAAGCTCGATCCCGAGCAGAACACGATCCAGTTCGTCGTATGTGATGCCGAGTTCTCCCTCGTCCGTTTGTCCGGGCCACAGCCCCGCAGTCGGGGTTTTGTCCACGATTTCGTTCGGGAGGCCGAGGTGCGCGGCCATCTCGCGGACCTGGGTCTTGTAGAGATCTCCGATCGGCATGAAGTCCGCCCCCGCGTCGCCGAATTTGGTATCGTATCCAATGAGGATCTCACTCTTGTTGCCGGTCCCCATCACGACGCGGTTCTCCGTGTTCGCGCCGTAGTATAGGACCGTCATCCGCGCCCGCGCACGTAGATTGCCTCGGGCGACGGTATCCGCCTCGGACGCCTTGAGCCGCTTCTCCATGGCCGATGCGATCGGGCCGATGTTCACGATCCGGAACTCAATCCCAATTGCGTTCGCGAACCTCCGCGCGTCTTTGAGATCCCGGCCCCCCTTTCCATCGGGCAAGGCGAGCG